>NZ_PJJV01000068.1:0-84881 GCF_002929655.1 Cryobacterium sp. M23 | reverse complement strand
GAAGTTCCTGACGCGGCCGGCGCTCCGGCGGAAAAATACCAGGGGAGTCCTATTCTGCAATTCCTGCAATAGATGCATTACAAGCTGACATAATCGACAGTATCGGCTGTGGCACCTGGCGAGGACGCGCAGGCCAGACACAAGTCATTTGCCGCACGGCCCCTTGGGGCAATCTGTCTCATAACCAATGCGTGTCATAACTGGCGGATTCAAGTGGGGGTGTCTGCAACACCGGTTTGATTTGTTGGGTTCGAGATTAGCGTGGCGAGGACTTCTGCGGGCGTTCGGTAGCCATGGCGTTTGCGGGGCCGGCGGTTGAGCTCCGCGGCAACGTTTTCCAGTATCCCGGGCCCGTGGAAGGACAGGTTGGTACCCTTCGGAAAGTACTCGCGCAGGAGCCCGTTGGTGTTCTCGTTGCTGCCACGCTGCCAGGGCGAGTGCGGATCGCAGAAATAGATCGGCATCCCGGTCGCCATCGTGATTTCCTGGTGTCGGGACATCTCCGCTCCCTGATCCCAGGTGGTCGAACGGCGCAGCTGTTCCGGGAGAGTGTTCATCGCGACGATCATCGCGTCGGCCACCGTGCGAGCGGTGTGATCCCCGGGCAGATGCAGCAGCATCACGTATCCCGTGGTCCGTTCGACGAGTGTTCCGATCGCGGACTTCGACGAGGTCGAGCCGATGATCAGGTCGCCCTCCCAGTGCCCAGGAACGGCGCGGTCCTCGATCTCCGGCGGGCGGTCGGAGATCATCACCATCTCCCGGAATCTCTGCGGCCGCGGACCCTCCGGCCTCTGCGGCCGCCGTGTTACGCGCCCTGAGCGCAACGCGGTGGCAACTTCCAGGCGCAACGATCCGCGGCCCTGCACGTAGAGGGCCTGGTAGATCGTCTCGTGTGACACCTGCATCTCCGGATTCTCCGGATGCTCGACTTTCAGTCGGCCCGCGACTTGTTCCGGGCTGAACCGATCGGTGAGCATCGTGGTGACCTGTTCCCGTAACGCTAACCCGTCCAGCTTCTGGGCTCTGGGCCGGCGAGCCCGCGCCCAGGTTTGCTCCTGCGCGAGCGACGGCACGTAGCGGCCAGTGACCTTGTTTCTGGCCACCTCCCGGCTGATCGTTGATGGCGCCCGGCCCAGAGCCGCGGCGATGCGGCGCACCCCTTGACCGCGGGCGAGCTGGAATCCGATCTCTTCGCGCTCTCGCAACGATAAGAGTCCGGCACGGGCAACACTGAAATCCTGAACCGGTGATGGCAGCACCTTCTGATGCTGGCTTAACCAACGATACCCAGTCGGTCGCGACACCCCAGCAGCCTGCGCCGCGACGGCCACCGATAGCCCCGCGTCCAGCCCATCCCAAAACGACAACCGACGCTCAAAGGCGACCACGGTCGAGCCATCGACAACACCCCACAGAACTCAGGGTGTTGCTCTCACCACCTGAACTCGCCACACATGAGATGTAAGACGACTCGAAGCCCGGCAATGCACATCGCGCGGCCACAGAACGCCGCCATTCGCCAAACTCCACAGGCGTGAAATACATACGCCTGAAGCCAAGTTGGGGTACTCCCACATTGTCATCTCGGGACGAGACCTATTAGGCGTAGACGCGCCAGGCAGGGCTCAGACGGTCAGCCCACGTTGTATGACCGCATAAGTTCCTTGAAAGAAAGTAACGCAAGAATCAAAGTCGGGCGCGCTGCCGTTGGTCACGTTCCGCTGGGTGGTGTAATTCCTCGTCACCGTGCGGGTCAGTTGGTTTAGTTTAGGCGGCAGCGAGTTCTGGGAGAATCACCGCCTCGTCGATGACTTCGATGGGGTTGTTCATTGTGGTCAGCTCGAGCATGGAGGCTTCGGAGAAGTAGCGGCGTTCGCCAGCTTCCCATTCATCGTGTTGCTCGATCAGGACTGACCCAGCCAGGCGCAGCAGGGCGGCAGCGTTGGGGAAGACGCCGACGACGTCGGTGCGGCGTTTGATCTCCTTGTTGACCCGTTCCAACGGATTCGTGGACCAGATCTGTCGCCAGTGGCGCCGCGGAAAAGCAGCGAACGCGAGCATGTCGGGTTGCGCGTCGGCGAGCATCGCCGCAACTTTGGGGTGCGAGCGGCCGAGCATGGTGGTGACCTCGCGGAACTGCTTCTCGATGTGTTCGCGGTCGGGCTGGGCGAAGATGGTGCGGATGATTGAGGCGACCATCTCCTGCGATCCCTTCGGCACGACCGCGAGGACGTTGCGCATGAAGTGCACCCGGCATCTCTGCCAGCCAGCGCCTTGAAAGACGGTCCCGATGGCTTTCTTCAGCCCGGTGTGAGCGTCAGACATGACCAGCTTCACCCCATCCAGACCTCGAGTCTTCAACGACCGCAGGAAGCTGGTCCAGAAGCCTTCGTTTTCACTGTCACCAACGTCGAACCCAAGAACTTCCCGGCGCCCGTCGGCGGCCACGCCGACCGCGACGACGACTGCTTGGGAGACGATCCGGTGCCCGACGCGCGCTTTGCAGTAGGTGGCGTCGAGGAACACGTAGGGGAAGTCTTGTGCGGCGAGGGTCCGATCCCGAAACTCCGCCACTTCCGCATCGAGGCCGGCGCAGATCCGGGACACTTCCGACTTGGAGATCCCGGTATCAGCGCCGAGGGCCTTGACCAGGTCGTCGACCTTTCGGGTCGAGACGCCGTGGACGTAGGCCTCCATCACGACCGCGAACAGGGCCTGGTCCACCCGGCGGCGGCGCTCCAGCAGCGCGGGGAAGAACGACCCGACGCGCAGCTTCGGGATCTTCAAATCAAGATCCCCGGCCGTGGTCGACAACGTGCGGGATCGAGTCCCGTTGCGGTGGGTGGTGCGGTCTCCGTTGCGTTCGAACGGGGCGGCACCGATGAACGCGGTCGCCTTCGCATCGATCAGTTCTTGATAGAGAGTTTCGGTCGCGACGCGGATGCGGTCGGTGACATTGGTGAGTTTGAGTTCTCCCAGCAGGTCAAGCAGGGCAGACTGGTCTAGAGCCATCGTGTGGTGTCCTTTGTGAGTTCTTTGATCGGTGCTCACTGACCATCCCACGGTGGCTCTTCACGTTGACGAAACAACACTCAGAAGCCGGAAACCACACCACTCGCAGGGACGTAACCCTGCCGTTTCTACACTCCGGGCTGAGAACTATTTGTTGCACTCCCATGAAAAGGTTCGCCGTCTCCTCAGCGATGTCTGCAATCGCAGCGGGCGCTGAGGAGTTGTCCACAATTGGTCGCAGGTCGGCGCTCAACAGAGCGGCCGCAGTGAGGAATGCATCGATTTGAACCCAACACGGGTCTACCTGTGCCCGTAAGACAGGATCATCACCGGCAACCCCTGAGGAATCTGCGGCTGCGTATGCCTTGCAATCCACTGATTCCTGGGCTGACGCGTCCAGAATGCCGGCTCTCGCAATGACGATGTTAACGACTTCCGCGGTCGTGACCGCGGGGGCGGCAGCCTGTGTTGCAGCAGGCGTGAACGGGATTGCCTGTCGCTTGTCATTCTCGATGCCGGTGGAACATGCAGTTAGGACAACCAACCCAATGGCCAGCACCCCGATTCCGCCGAGAAGTCGTCTGATGTGCATTTGTTTCCCCGTTGCTTGTGAATTTGAGAATACCGCCGACATTCCGTTCGTCGGTGCGTAAACCGCGAGTGGCGCACAGCACCAGGCCATCCTGCCGCATGATCTGGCGTGGGAATCCGGCGGGCGCTCGTCTAAAACTTCTTCACTAGTGTCGTTCTGCCGCCGCTAACCAGTCCATACGGCGTCGTGCTCTGGTTCCTTGATCGCGGAGTCGGCTTTGTCGTCGCTCACAGCGACGACAACTCCGCGAACGTCGTCGAGAAGCTTCTTCCGGATTTGATTCCTCCGACCCCCAAAGAACGCGAGGAAGTCGGAAAGCTTGAGGGGCAGGTCGTCGAGGAGTTGTCCTCGAGGTACTTCGCTCTTCTCGCCTCCGAGATAAAGTGTGTTTCGATGAAATGACCTCATTTTCGGCTGGCGTCAACAGAAGCCAAGTTATTCGCTGCGCCAAGCTCCTCGAGTTGTTGGGGTCTGGTCAGCTGTCGGTATGTCAGACTCCTCGGCGCAGGCCGGCATCGCTAGGACGGCGACCGATCGGGCACTGAGGTGGAATTAATTCGGCGATGTGATGGAATCGGAACTATTCGTTGCAGCTCCCTTTAGCTCTATGAGTGACCTGCGAGAATTACGTGAACTACCCACGCTTCTCGTTCCTCCGCATCCCGGTTTTTCTCACTGGGTGCAAGGGTTTTTCTGTCCCGGAACGCACCGGTGACTTGATTCCGGAGGCTCTAACCAACGTCCGTGTCTGAGCCATTTGGTGACCCGATCCCGAAAAATCACGCCAACGTTGGTTGAGCCTGTCGAGCCCCCAACCGGTTCCCTCCCCCAGGCCGCCAGGTGCGGGTGGGGTCGTAGCAGTAGGGTGCCCTGACTTGGGGTTTGCCCCGGATCATGCGGATGTTCCAGCCGGAGGTGTCGATGCTGTGGTGGTGGTACCAGCAGAGCAGTACCCCGTTGGTGATCTCGGTTTTTCCGCCGCGGTGCCAGGGGATGACGTGGTGTACTTCGCACCAGGCTGCGGGCACGGTGCAGCCGGGGATGGTGCAGCCGCCGTCGCGGGCGGCGATGGCGCGGCGTTGGGCCCGGTTGAAGAAACGATTCTCGGTGCTGAGGCTGAGGACCTCGTTCCTCAGGCCGAACACGATCTCCTGAAATCCGCCGGCGCAGAGCGCCTGCTTCACACTTGTCAGCGAGATCGGCGCTTCGACGCCGTCGATCCAGCCCACCCCACGGTCGGCGGCCAGGTCGGCCTGGTTGACGTGGATCATGACGGTGGGGGCGGCGCCGCCCATGGTCGGGGTTCCCGGGGCGCGGATGGCGGCTTCGAACACACCACGGAGGATGTCGGCGCGTTTCTGACCGCCGTTACGGTCGTCGCTGAGGGCCGCGGCCTCGGCGCCCGGGATCAGCTGCCCGGCCGCCATGCGCGCCTGTTCCTCGGCCGTGGGGAATGCCGGGGTGGCGTGGGCGGAGAGGTACGTGTCGAAGGTGGCGTTCATGATGCCGCGGAGCTCCGGCGTGACGCCGCCGCGGAGCGGGTAGAGGCCGTCACGGAAGAGCCCGAAGCCCACAGTGCTGCGGGCTTCGGCGACGGGCTCGTTGGGGGCGGTGCCGTCGGGATCGAGGCGAGCCTGCCACTGCCCCGCCATACCCCGCACCAGGTCCGCAGGAAACGCGAACCCCTCACCCGGAAGGCCCTGGGTTTCGTCGGTGACGGCGCCGGTCGCGCTGGCCACCAGGGCACGTTCGGCGGTGCCGAGGTCGTCGGGCGCGACCCGGGCCGCGACCTGGTCGAGGGCGGTGACGATGTTCTCGGCCGCATCCACGCCGAGGTCCCCGGCGGTGAGGGAATCGGCCACGGCCGGGTAGTAGGGCGGCAGCATGCTGGTGCCCGCCCGGCGCGGGGTCACGTTCTCGCCCAGGCGCACCCGCCGGTTCGCCTCACGGGAAGAGACGCGGGTCAGACGAGTGATCAGGTCGATGCCGCTGCTGGCCCCGTTCTTATACGCCAGGGACTCATTGCCCAGGATACGGCGGCACCGCACCGAAATGTCGGCGGCAGAGGCAACCCTGGCCGCATCGATCCGACGGCCGAGGTCTTCAACCGTGCCCAGCACCATCATCGCGTCCGCCTCGCCCAGGAGGGAAAAGGACACCGAATCCAGCACGGCCGCGGCCAGGTCACGCGCCTGCTGCAACTGCTGCACGAGGGATGATTGTGCACGGGGTGACTGCGCGAGGGGTGACTGCGCGAGGGAAGACACCGCCTGCGGTGAGGCGGTGGGGTGGTGCGGAGTGGGGGCCCCAGCCATACCTTAATAGTAAACGTATACGAATGTGCAGTCAAGAGGTTCTGCACGAGTATAGAAAGTAATTCGGTCGGCCCGGTGCCGTGGTGTTGGCTACGCACCGGCATCCGTTGCTGTGATCTCAGGCACCCGGGCCCCTAACGAATTCGACGGAGATTTTACCGATTTCGAGCCCAAACGGATGTTCTGGGCCAGTTCTGAGCAAAATCTCCGTCGAATTCGTTCGGCCGGTGGCCGGCGCAGGAGTAACGGGGAGCTCACGCCGACGGGCTCAACCGCCGCTACCCGCTAGAAGTGCGGCAGGAACTCCTGCCAGACCGCCCGCCGCTCTCCTCGCGGATCCGATTCGATGCGATCGACCTCGTCGATGATCAGAGTCAGCCGGTCGGTTTCCGAGTAGGTCGGCCAGGTGTCGTCGGGCCGCCTTGTGCAGGCGAAGAAGCCAGTGCAGGCGCATCCGTTCGCCCGCAATGATGAAGAGTTCCCGCCCGCCGAGCAGGGTCATGGCCCGGGCCGTGGGGCCGTCGACGTGGTCGAACAGGGCGAACAGCTCGATTCCGTGTGTGGCGCCGATGCCCAGCATGTGCATAAGCCGCGGGGCCAGGTCGAACCGGTACGTGTAGACCGGCGCGACCCGGGAGTGGAAGTCGCCGATCTGCAGGCTCGGATACCAGAACACGAAATCCCCGCCGAAGTCCGACGACGACCGTTTCGCCGGCAGGCTCGCGTAGACGGAGCGCATCGCGTCGTGCGAGCTCACCGGGGCGTGGTCGAACGGCCGCGATACGCGTCGGCGACTTCGGCAGGGTGTCCACCCGGCCCCGGAACAGCGACCCCTCCCGCTCGTTGGTGCCGATGATCAGCGGCACCCGGTGCGCGGTCCCGTGACGGAAGGCGTCGAGCGGCCGCTCGGGCAGGAAATCCCCGTCGATCACCGGGATCAGGCAGAAGGTGCCCGGGTTGGCATCCGGCGTGCGCGCCTGCAGCGCCACGGCCGCCTGGGTCAGGTCGGCTACCGCGGCGGTGGTCAGCAGCTCGTTCGGCGACAGGCGTAGGCGTGCGGCCGCTGGGAGCGCAACTCCACCACGAACTCGGCGGCCCAGCCCTCGGTCAGTGAGTGCGAGAACGACGCTCTGGTCGGGGGACTCTGCGCGATGGCGCGGGCGAACAGCCCCGCGGCGGAGGGCGTCGCCATCAGATGGAGCACCGCGTTGGCGCCGGCCGATTCCCCGAACACGGTCACGTTGTGGGGGTTCCCCCCGAAGGCACGGATGTTGTCGTGCACCCACCAGAGGGCGGCCACCTGGTCGCGCAGCCCGGGATTGCTCTCCAGGGGCCGTTCCGATGTCGAATACCGGGAGAAGTCGAGGTAGCCGAGGGCACCCAGCCGGTAGTTGAAACTGACGCAGACCACCCGCCCGGTGCGCACGAAACTTTCCCCTCGGCCGGTGAAATCCTGCGAGGATCCCACGCTGTAGCCATCGCCGTGGATGAAGACCATCACCGGGCGGCCCAGCCGTCTACGCGACGCCGACGCCGGCCGAAGCACGTTGACACTCAGGCACTTCTCACCGGCTGTGGGGCCCGGAACCGCAGCTCGCCCACGGGTGGCGCGGCGTAGGGGATGTCTCGCCAGGCCGAATGCCATTGTCGTCCACGCCGCGCACGATCCCGCCGGTGACCCGCACGTCCAAGCGGCTCCGCGGGGAGGCCGGCGCCACCTCGCGCAGGGTCGCGGTCATGGCGTCCTCACTTCGGGCGCGTCGACGCCGCTATCGGTACTCCGGGTTCGGCTGGAATCCGAATCGCTCGCCCTCGTCCCAATCCGCGCGGAGGTTCCCGTACGCGGGGATGCCGCCGTTTGCCTTCAGCATTGCGGCCAGGTGCATCAGGTTCCAGGTCATAAAGGTCACGTTGCGGTTCGTGAAGTCGCTGTCCGGCCCCCCGGAACCCGGGTCCAGGTAGCTCGGGCCCGGACCGATCGCGCCGATCCAGCCGACGTCGGCCGTCGGTGGAATCGTGAAGCCGATGTGCTGCAAGCTATAGAGCACGTTCGACGCGCAGTGCTTCACGCCGTCCTCGTTGCCGGTGATGACGGCCCCGCCCACCTTGCCGTAGTAGACGTACTGACCCTTGTCGTTCAGCTCCCCCGACATGGCATAGAGCCGTTCGATCACGCGCTTGGTGACCGAGCCGTTGTCGCCGAGCCAGATCGGCCCGCCGATCACGACGATGTCGGAGGCGCGCACCTTGTCGAACAGGGCGGGCCAGGCATCCGTCGCCCAGCCGTGTTCGGTCATGTCTGGGTAGACGCCCGAGGCAATGTCGTGGTCGATGGCCCGGATGTTCTCGACGTGGACGCCCTGCTCGTGCATCAGGTTGATGCTGAGGTTCATCAGGCCCTGTGTGTGGCTGATTTCGGGGCTTCGTTTGAGGGTGCAATTGATGAACAGGGCCCGAAGGCCAGCGTATTCGAAGGATGCCTGGGTGTTGCGGGTCGCGGTCATGGCGTCAGTTTTGCACCTGCCCCAGACCTCGTCTAGGGCCACACCGGGGCCCGCGCCCTCCGGATCGGGCCTTCGATCGGGCCGCGAATCGGGTTAACTGGGAGAGTGATTTCCAGAGAGCATCGGGTGTTGATCGTGGCCATTCTGGCGTCGTTCGTGGCGTTCCTGGACGGCTCCATCATCACGGTCGCGCTGCCGGCGATTTCTCGGGAACTCGGCGGCGGTCTGGTGCTGCAACAGTGGGCGGTCGACGGCTACCTGCTCTCATTGGGCGCCCTGATCCTCGTGGCCGGGTCACTCTCGGACACGTTCGGCCGGGTGCGGGTGCTCCGGATCGGGCTGGTATGGTTCGGGATCACCTCGCTGGCGTGCGCGGTCGCACCCTGGGGGAGTGCGCTCGTGCTGGCCCGGGTGCTGCAGGGCGTGGCGGCGGCTCTGCTCGTGCCGAGCTCCCTGGCGCTCATCACCTCGACGTTCTCGGGGGTGGCGCAGGCTCGAGCGATCGGGGCCTGGACCGGCTGGACGGGCATCGCGGGCATCATGGGTCCGGTGCTCGGCGGCATCCTGGTGGACACGCTCAGCTGGCGCCTGATCTTCGGGCTCAACGTGATCCCCATCATGGTTACCCTGGTGCTGCTGGCCGGCCTGGACGAGCCGGTGCGCACCCGTCCGGCGGCCCCCATCGACGCGTGGGGCGCCGGCCTGGCCGCGCTCGGGCTGGGCGGTCCGGTCTTCGCCCTGATCGAGCAGGGGCGGCTGGGCTGGGCCAGCCCGGTCGTGTTCGTGCCGCTTGTCGTCGGGCTGCTGGCCTTCGCGGGGTTCCTCTGGTGGGAGGCGCGCGCGCCGCATCCGATGATGCCCCTGAGCCTGTTCAAGATCCGCAATTTCGGCGTCGGTAACATCGCCACGGTCGGTTTCTACGCCGCCCTCGGCCTCGGTTTCTTCGTGTTCACGCTCTATCTGCAGCAGGTCGGCGGCTTCTCGGCGACCGTAACCGGTTTCGCCGGCATCCCGGCGACCGCCATGCTCCTGCTCTTCGCGACCCTGTTCGGCACCCTGGCCGGCCGCTACGGACCGCGCGCGTTTATGACCGTGGGCCCGATGGTGGCAGGAGCCGGATTCCTGCTGCTACTCGGGGCGGTGCCGCCGATCGCGCTCTGGTCGCAGGTCGTGCCGGCCGTCGTCGTGATCGGCCTCGGCCTGGCCATCACCGTGGCGCCGCTCACTTCCGCGGTCCTCGGTTCCATCCGGCCCGAGCAGGCCGGCATCGGCTCGGCCATCAACAACGCCGTCGCCCGGGTGGCCGGTCTAGTCGCGGTAGCTCTGGCCGGCACGATCATCGGAACTACGCTCGACGTTCCGGGATTCCAGCGCGTGATGGTCGTCGTCGCGGGCTTGATGTTCGCCGGCGGGCTCGCCTCCTGGCTCGGAATCCGCACCTCGGGTCCGGTTACCGCGCCGGAGCATCCCGAATAACTGCTATAGTTTTCAAGTTGTCAGAGAGTACTTAGCTCTGGGCAGCCTGCGCTCGTAGCTCAACGGATAGAGCATCTGACTACGGATCAGAAGGTTGGGGGTTCGAATCCCTTCGGGCGCACATCTGGACCCCCGCAATCAGCAGATTGCGGGGGTTTCCTGTTTGTCCGAAATGCATGGGCGTCGGCACCCGAAAAAACGCGGTCTCTCGCAGCGATAGAGTGAGAAAGTGCTCACCCGCCTGGTTCAGATCTCCCGACCGGTGCTCTGGGTCAACACCATCGGAACCACCGTCATCGCCATGTGGCTGGTCGGGGATTTGTGGCGGTGGGAGATTGTTCCGCTGCTCCTCTGGGTGACGCTGCCGTTCAACCTGCTGATCTACGGTGTGAACGACATTTTCGACCAGGAAACGGATGCCCGGAACGCCCGCAAGGGTGGCCTCGAGGGGGCCCGCATCCTCGGCTCGGAAACCCGCGCCATCGTGCTCGGAGTCGTGCTGACCAACGCGCCTTTCGTGGCGTATTTCCTCGCTACGTTGCCGGCGGCGGCGCTCGCCTGGATCGCCGCGTACATGGTGATCTTCATCTTCTACTCGGCACCCCCGCTGCGTTTCAAAGCCCGGCGCTACCTCGACTCGCTCAGTAACGCCGCCTACGCTTTCCCGCTGGTCTTCGTGCCTCTCGCCCTCGGCGAGTCACCGGTCTGGGCGACGGCGATCGGACTGATGGCGTGGAGTGTGGCCAAGCACACCTACGACGCGGTGCAGGACATCGACGAGGACCGTGCAGCCGGAATTCAAACCACTGCCGTTCTTCTCGGCGCGCGCGGCGCCGTGGTGTGGAGCGGCGCGTGGTGGGCCCTGTCCACCGTGGGTTTCGCGCTGATCAACTGGCCGGTCGCCGTGGTGAATGCGCTCATCGCCGGCTGGCTGGTGGGGTCGCTGGGGCGCAGCCCCACGCCGATGACGGCCCGCCGAATGTACCGCTACTCGATCGCGTTCCCCTACGTCGCAGGTTCCGTCGCCGGGGCCCAGCTCGTGGCAGTTTTTTTGCTCAAGGAGCTCCTATGACACGATCCCGCAGGAAGACGAACCTGACCCCGCAGCGCATCGTCGTGCTCGGCGCGGGAGTCGGCGGGCTCACGGCCGCCGCGCTGCTGGCCCGCGCCGGCCATTCGGTGACGGTGCTGGAGGGCTCCGACTGGATCGGCGGCAAGAGCCGACGACTCGAAATCGACGGGCAGCACGTGGACACCGGACCGGCGCTGGTCACCTTCCCTCTGGTCTGGGAGGAGCTGCTGGCCCGCTACGACGCGCTCGGCGCCCGCCGCTCTGTTCCCGCCGAAGCCGCCGCGGTGGCCGCGGTGACGTTGCGGAGACTGCCTGAGGTGGGCCGGTACTTCTACCGGGGAGCGGACGCCGTCCTGCCGGTGCCCGCCGGTCACCCGTGGCACGCGGCCTGGACCCGGTTCGAAAAAGAACACGGTGGCCTCGGGCCTCAACTCACGAGCATGCTGACCGCCGACCCGGCCGATCCGGCATCGCTGCCGGCCGTACGCAACGTGTTTCGGCTCTACGGCACCCGCCTGACCACGCGCAGCTTTCTCGACGGCCTGAGCTGGATGCCCGAAGGCCTGCGTGAGGTTATCGCCATCCACACCCTCAATGCCGGTGTCTCTCCCCGGCAGACCCTCGCACTGTACGCGAGCATGCCGGCGATCATGGCCAGGGACGGCGTGTGGGTTCCCGAGGGCGGTGTGAACGAGCTGCCGCTCGCATTGCACCGGCTCGCGTTGAACGCCGGCGCGGTCGTGCGCATTAGCGAGCCCGTCACCGCCGTGTCGAAAGGGCTCGTGACCACGGCGACGGCGACGCATCCGGCCGACGTGATCGTGAGCGGGCTCGACCGTGGGGTGCTCGACGGGCTGCTCGGCGTGCCGCCGGTCCGGCCACGGAAGCTGTCCTGCTCCGGCGTGGCCATCTATGCCGTGCTTGAGACCTCGTTGCCGGAGGGCACCGCCACGCATTCCGTCGTGTTGCCCGACGACCCGGCCGCCCTGCACCGCAGTCTCGATGCCGGGGCTGTGCCCGAGCAGACGATGGCCTTCCTGAACTATTACCGGCCGCACGAGGTCTATGCCAACGACCGGGCCACCGTGGCGGTGCTCCTCACCGCGCCCGCTGACGGCCGCCGCTATGACCTCGACAGCCCGTGGGTGGCGCGTGAGGTCGCGCGGGTCAGCGCCGCCGTGGGCCTGGACCGGCCGATCAGCGAGCTGTTCCGTGATCACGTCGTGCTTGATCCGCGGTACTTCGCTGGCTGGGGCTCCACCGGTGGTGCGCTCTACGGCGCCACCAACCCGCTCTGGCAGAGCGGGCCGTTTCACCGCCCCGGGTACACCAGCCGGTTACGCCCGTGGCTGTGGCGGGTGGGGGCATCGGTGCACCCCGGCGGCGGTATACCGGCCGTGCTCGGCGGCGCCATGACAGCGACCCACAAGCTGATCGGCCGCCTCGACGCCCGCTGACCGAGGAGTGACGGCCGCCGGATCAGCGAACGGCCAGGACCGGCCGAGGCAGATGCGCCGACTCGCGGCGCACATTGGTGCGATCACAGCCGGAGCAGGTCAGCACGTAGACGGGGAGGGCGCGGTGCGCGGCGTGCGCCGGGTTCGGCGTCAGGCGAGCTGTCGAGTGGCAAAAAGGACACGTGATTCTCATGGCTGAAGCTCCTGATCTTGTACCCGCCACGATCTGCAACGCGTGTTTCGAAGTTGACTCAGGTGATGTCGGCGCAGTACCCCCTTGACCTGGCCGGATGCGTGTGCCGCACCCTCCGGCATCCTGTGCTAGCGAGGTTCGATGTGCTCGATCATGAAGTCCGTGCCGGGGAACAGGATGCTCTCATGCCCTTCGCTGAACCGCACGAGGTAGGGAGGTTCGCCGTCGGGCCCGCGAACCTCCACGATCTCACCGTGCCGGTCCGGTGCTTCCACCGTCTTTCCTCGGATGACGACCCGGTCTCCCTGCGCTGCATGCATGGGAATCACCTCCTCGCGGATCACCGTACGCTCGCTCGCGCGCCCTGCACAGGGCAGAGAGAGGCGGCGCGCCGGGTTCCGTCAAGGCGGCGCAACCTGGGCGGCGCAGGTCAGTCCGCGCCATGCAGGCGATCGCAGAGGGCGGTGAGTTGCAGGAGCTCGTCGGTGCCGAGCGTGTCGCCGATGCGGTCGGTGATGGTGCCCATGTGCTGGACAGCGACCCGGCGGAACAGGTCGAAGCCGGCATCCGTCAGTTCGATCAGGGCGCCGCGGCCGTCAGTAGGGTCGGTGTGCTTCCGCACATAGCCCCGCGCGGCCAGCCGGTCGACCAGACGGCTCACGCTCGGCTGGGTCAGCAGCACCTGCCGATTCAAATCGCGGAGCCGCAGGCGCCGGCCGGCGGCCCGGGACAGGTTGAACATCACGTCGTACTCGTTGAACGAGATGTCATGAGCCGGAAAATCGGCGGCCAGGCTGCGCATAATGGCAACCTGGGCACGAAACAGTGATTCCCAGGCGGCCACGGCCACGGCTCGATCGGTCACGCTGCCTCCCCACATCCTTGATCTCCAAGAATAGGGACTCGGCATCGGGCCGCCTCCCCCACTCGTGGGGATTTGAACAAAAAAAAAAGAATGACAAACAAGTGGCGCTTCGTTATGCGTTCGTTATATATTCGAAGTGCGTCAACCGTTTGCTGTGGCGGAAGACGCGAAATGTGATTGCAGGACACTCTTGGTGCAAGGGAAGAGGGTCGGTCGTAGCTACTACGACCGGCCCTCTGTCACGCCATCGCCGTCGAATTGTTTTGCAGCGTCGCTCCCGGAAGGCCAGAACCGACCGCAATTTGTGGATGCTGTTCATCTCAGGCGGAGCGCCGTGCCCGGTGTTGGACCAATTCGACGGAGATTCTGGTCTGAAACTGCTTTTCGGAGTATTGCGGGGACGATTTGGGCAGAATCTCCGTCGAATTCGTTCGAGGAGAGGCGCTGCAAGGCCCCGGAAACCCCAATCGGCGAACCCTCATCGCCCACGGCGGCGGGACTCACACAGCGGGAAGCTGGAAGCTAGAAGACGTCCGGGCTCGGCGTGCTCGATTGGCGGATCGACACGTCGGCGTGCCGGTCGAAGCGGTAGCCGACCCCGCGCACGGTGCGCACGATGTCTTCGTAGCGACCGAGCTTGGCGCGCAGGCGACGCACGTGCACGTCGATGGTGCGCTCATTCGGCGCGTCTTCCTCGTCGGAGGCGTTCCACAGCTTGGCGATCAGTTCGGCACGCTCGATGGTGCGGCCTTCGCGGAGCACCAGGTACTGCAGCAGCTCGAATTCCTTGTAGGTGAGCGCCGCGGTCTCGCCGTCGAGGATGACCCGCTTGCGGGAGATGTCCACCACGACGCCGCCGAGTGCGCGGTCGGGGTCGTCCGTCACAGTGCGGTGCCGAGCCAGCGCAGTCGGGTCCTGCAGGGCGAGGCGCACGACGTCGACGTCGCGTCCACCGGCTCCGGCGGGCGCCAGTGCGACGGCGGCATGAGTCTCCGCCGTCGGCGCGATGGTTCCGGTGAGGGCTTTGAGCGCCTCGACGATGCGGCTGAGGCTGGTCCCGGCCGCGGCGGCCGTGGCCTCGTCGATGCCGACGTAGAAAACGAAGCCACGGGCCTGCGTGCCTTCGGGCACGGCGCGGATGCGGGGTGCGGCGGGCGTCGGAGCGGTCTGGCGTTCGAGGCGTGCGGCCTGGGCCGAGCGGGCGGTGTCAATGTGGGCAAGCGACATGAGAGTAATCCTTGGCTGGGGTACTGCAGGTGAACCCGACGCTGAGGAGCTGTTCCAGGTTCGAAAAAGTGCGGCCGGTGAGAGGCCTGGAGGGAGCGAGAGGGGCTCCGGAGTTCAACCAACCGGCCGCGTGAAGTCAGCGGGGCGGGAACTCGGCGAGGTGTTCGCTGCTTAGCGGGACATTCGGCAACACGCGCAGCAGCTGCCGGGCATCATCATGCCGGCAGTCCCGGGGGCCTCGAAGGAGGTCTGGGGGCGTGCGCTCGTTGTCATAGTTGCGAGTAAAGCCCACTGTTACGGCGTGTGTCAATTCTGAAACCAAGGATGACGCCGTGTGACACGCATCACGTTCGGTGGCTCCGCGGCGGATCGGAGAATCCATCGCGGATCGCGAAAGCATGAAAGTTTCCATGATGAAATTCAATTTCATCAAAGATTCTTGAATATGCCGGGTATCGACGCCCGGCATGTCGCAGGACCTGCGGTTTCCGCCGCCCGACGGAATTGGTGCTCGCTAGGGCTAGACCAAACCGTAGAGGCGGTCGCCGGCGTCACCGAGGCCGGGAACGATGTATCCGTGCTCGTCAAGCTTGTCGTCGACGGCACCGAGAACGATGGTCACTTCGCGGCCCTCGAGGGCCTTCTCGACCGCGGCGAGCCCCTCAGGCGCGGCGAGGATGCAGATGGCCGTGACATCGACGGCGCCGCGGTCGAAGAGGAACTGGATGGCTGCGATCAGCGAACCGCCCGTGGCCAGCATCGGGTCGAGCACGAAGCACTGGCGGTCGGAGAGGTCGTCGGGCAGGCGCTCCGCGTAGGTGGCGGGCTGAAGGGTCTCCTCGTTGCGGGCCATGCCGAGGAAGCCGACCTCTGCCGTCGGTAGCAGTTTGACCATGCCCTCGAGCATGCCCAGGCCGGCGCGGAGGATCGGCACGACGAGCGGCTTGGGGTCGCTGATCTGCACGCCGCGGGCCTCGGAGACCGGGGTCTGCACGGTCACGTCCTCGACTCGCACGCCGCGGGTCCCCTCATAGGCGAGGAGGGTCATCAGCTCTTCGACAAGTGACCGGAAGATCGGCGACGGCGTGTTCTTGTCTCGGAGTACCGTGAGTTTGTGGGTGATCAGGGGGTGGTCGGCTACGTGGACTCGCATAGGCTCAATCTACTAGTCGGGGAAGGGAACGTAGATGGGCGAGGTCGATCGCCGGCACAGCGAATGGATGCGGCTCGCGCTCTGCGAGGCCCGCGCTGCCCTCGAAACGGGGGATGTGCCCGTCGGTGCGGTGGTGCTGGACCCGTCCGGCCGTGTGATCGGCCGCGGACGCAACGAGCGCGAAGCGCTGCAGGATCCCACCGGCCACGCCGAGATCGTCGCCATCCGTCACGCTGCCGCGTCCCTGGGGGACTGGCACCTGACCGGCTGTACCCTGGTGGTGACGTTGGAGCCCTGCGTGATGTGCGCGGGCGCGATCCTGGCCGCGCGGGTGCCGGTCGTGGTTTTCGGCGCGTGGGACGAGAAGGCCGGCGCCTCCGGATCGGTCTACGACGTGCTGCGTGACCGCCGGCTCAATCACCGCGCTGAGGTCTACGCCGAGGTCGACGCTGACGAATGCGGGGAGCTGCTCAGGGCGTTCTTCGCGGACCCAACCCGTCGAGCCATTCGCTGAACATGGACCGGGAAGCGTTCTGCATACCGCTGGAGTAACGTTCGCGTTCGCGGCGCAGGTCGCCCACGTCGAAGCCCTCGGCGGCCACCTCCGCCTCCGAGGCCGCCAGCCACACCTCGTGCATCTCCTCGGTGACCTCCGGGTGGAACTGCACGGCCAGCGCCCAGTCTCCGATCCCGAAGGCCTCATTGCCGTACTGGGGGGACCCGGCGAGCCGTGTCACCCCGTCGGGCAGGTCGAACGTGTCGCTGTGCCACTGGAAGACGGGGACGCCGCTGACGTGCCGCAGCGGGGATGTCGCCCCGGCCTTCGTGGGCTCCACGGAGCGGTAGCCGATCTCGTTCGTCGGCCCGCGGTAGACGCGGGAGCCCAGGGCGTTCGCCATCAGCTGCGCACCCAGGCACACGCCGAAGACGGGCAGAGAGGCGCCGAGCCGCTGCGTGAGCAGGTCGATCTCGGCGTGCAGCGCGGGGAACTCGTCGGCCTCGTAGACCCCCATCTCGCCGCCGAGAACGACCAGCAGGTCGGCTTCCCGCGGGTCGAGGGCGCGCACGTCCTCCTTGAGCGTGTCGACGTAGCGAATGGAGTAACCGTGCTCCCGCAGCACCGGTTCGAGGTTGCCGAGGTGGATCGTGTCATCGTGGCGCAGGACGACCGCGGTGCGGTTCACTCGCTGCCTTTGATGACGATGGTGTCGGTGGGCGGCGTGCGGCGGTTGGGGTCGAAGAACAGGTCCGGCTCGAGGTAGATGACGCGGGCCGCCGGCACGGCCTCGCGGATGCGGGTTTCGACGGTGTTGATGCCCGCCGCCACATCGGAGAACTGGCTGTCGGCCTCGAAGGCGATCTTGGCGGCGACGAGCAGTTCGTCCGGGCCGAGGTAAAGGGTCTTGAGGTGGATGATCTTGCGCGTCTCCGGACCGGCCAGGATGGCACGCTCGATGGCCGCGGCATCCGTCTTACCGGCGCCTTCGCCGACGAGGAGGCTCTTGGTCTCTACGCCGAGGACCACGGCGACCAGGACGAGCAGTACGCCGATGAACAGGGTGCCGATGGCATCCCAGACGGGCTCGCCGGTGATGATGGTGAGGCCGACGGCGAGGAAGGCGAAGACCAGGCCGGCGAGAGCGGCGATGTCTTCGAGCAGCACGACGGGCAACTCGGGCGCCTTCGCGTGCCGCACGAACTGCACCCAGCTTTGGTTGCCGCGCACGAGGTTCGATTCCTGGATGGCGGTGCGAAGTGAGAAGGACTTGAGTCCCATGGCGACCAGCAGCACCACGATGGGCAGCCACGGCACGTCGAGCGGGTGCGGGTCCTGCAGCTTCCGCACACCCTCGTAAAGGGAGAAGACGCCGCCGACGGAGAACAGGATGATCGACACCACGAACGCGTAGACGTAGCGTTCCCGGCCGTAGCCGAACGGATGCTCCTTGTCGGCTTCCTGCTTGGCCTTGCGACCGCCGACGAGTAGAAGCACCTGATTTCCGGAGTCGGCCAGGGAGTGCACGCCCTCGGCGAGCATCGAGGAGGAACCGGAGAATGCCCAGGCCACGAATTTCGTGATCGCGATCCCCAGATTGGCGAGGAGTGCCGCCACGATTGCTTTGTTCCCGCCCGAAGTGCTCATGGGGCAATCCTAGAATGCACACCAGACGGACCCGGCACAGGGGGCGAAAGTAGACTCGTCGGATGACTTCGACTGCAACCACCACACTGCCCGCCATCGCGTTCCTCGGCGCCGGATCGATGGCGAGGGCCGTTCTGACCGGGCTGCTGAACCCGAATGTGACCGTTCTGGGCGGCATCCGGGCAACCAACCGCTCCACGGCGAAGGCCGACGAACTCGCAGGAATCCCCGGCGTCACCGCCTGGGCCACCGCCGACGAGCCCACGGCCAACCGCAAGGCCGTCGCCGGCGCGCGCATCGTGATCGTCGCCGTGAAGCCCGTCATGGTCCTCGACCTGCTGGCCGAGATCGCCGACAGTCTCGAACCGGGCACGCTCGTCATCAGCGTCGCCGCCGGCGTCACCATTGCCACGTTCGAGGCGTCGCTGCCCGAATCCGTGTCGGTCATCCGCTCGATGCCGAACACGCCGGCCCTTGTCGGCAAGGCCGTCACCGGGCTGAGCGCCGGCACGCGGTCCAGCGACACCGATCTCGAGCTCGCGAGGTCCCTCTTCGGCACCGTCGGCGACGTCCTGGTCGTGCCGGAGGAGAAGCTCGATGCCCTCAGCACCATCTCCGGGTCAGGTCCGGCCTACGTTTTCTACCTGATCGAGCAGCTCACCGCGACGGCGATCGCCAAGGGTTTCACCCCGGAGGAGGCCGCGGTCATGGTGAACGGCACCTTCCTCGGTGCGACGAGCCTGCTGGTGGCATCCGACCTGTCCCCGACGGAACTGCGCCGCCAGGTCACAAGCCCGAGCGGCACCACCGAGCGTGCCGTGTGGGAGCTGGAAAAGGGCGGGATCAAGGACCTGTTCGACCGGGCGACGGATGCCGCACTCGCCCGGGCCCGCGAACTCGCCGGCCACTAGAACTCCAGGCCACGAGAACTCCAGGCCCCTAAAACTCCAGCGACGCGAACCGCTCGATGTCGGACTCGGTGCCGGAGACGATGATCAGGTCCTGGTCGGTGATGACCGTCTTCTCGGTGGCGTAGGTGAAGGGGCGGTCGGGGCTCTTCACGCCGACCACGGTGACGTTGTACTTGCGGCGCAGCCCGGATTCGGTCAGGTTCAGGCCCCGGATCGGCTTGGGCGGGATCATCTTGACCAGGGCGAAGTCGTCGTCGAATTCGATGAAGTCGAGCAGGCGTCCGGAGACGAGGTGCGCCAGGCGTTCGCCTGCCTGTGCCTCCGGGA
The DNA here is from genome assembly GCF_002929655.1 of Cryobacterium sp. M23. Taxonomy (NCBI): domain Bacteria; kingdom Bacillati; phylum Actinomycetota; class Actinomycetes; order Micrococcales; family Microbacteriaceae; genus Cryobacterium; species Cryobacterium sp. M23. The sequence continues at coordinate 65,631 of NZ_PJJV01000068.1, read as the reverse complement.
AGACGACGTGGTTCACCCCGATGCGCTCGAGGATCGTGCCGTGCGACTTGGAGATCGCTTTCGCCCAGATCTGCGGGATCCCGAGGTCGACCAGATTCGCCGCGATCAGCACACTGGCCTCGACGGACGAGCCGACGGCGCAGACGGCGATCGAGAATTGCTGCGCGCCGATCTGGCGGAGCGCTTCCATGGAGGTGGCGTCGGCCTGCACCGCGTGCGTGACGCGTTCGGACCACTTCTGCACGAGGACCGCGCTGTCGTCGACGGCGAGCACATCCCGTCCGAGCCGGTCGAGTTGCCCCGCGGTGGCCGCGCCGAACCGGCCGAGGCCGATCACGAGCACCGGTGCGTCGTGTTTGAAGCGGTCAGCCAACGATGGGTCTCTCTTCCGGACGGGAGAACAACTGCCTGCTCTGGCTCGCGGCGAGGGCAGCCGCGAGAGTCACTGTACCAATCCTGCCCATGAACATGGTTGCCGCCAGCACATACACTCCGGCCGGAGGTAGTTCGCCGGTCAGGCCCGTCGACAGGCCGCAGGTGGCGAACGCGGAGATCACATCGAAGAGCACCTGGTCGAAGGGCGCCTTGGAGATCTGCAGGATCAGGATGCTGGACACGGCCACCGTCGTGGCGCCCCACAGCACCACGCTGACCGCGAGCCTCAGGATGTCGCTGGGGATCCGGCGGCCGAACGCTTCCATCTGGCTTCGTCCGCTGGCCTCGGCGAAGGCGGCGAGGAAGAGGATGGCCAGGGTCGTCACCTTGATGCCGCCGGCGGTCGACGCGGAGCCGCCGCCGATGAACATCAGCATGTCCGTGGCGAGCAGGCTCGCCCCCTGCAGGTCGCTGATGTCGATGGTCGCGAAGCCGCCGGACCGGGTCATCATCGACAGGAAGAGCGACTGGAAGATCGTGTCGCCCACGTTCAGCGACCCGAACGTCTCCGGGTTGTCGAACTCGAGCGCGATGTACACGGCGACGCCGGCCACGAGCAGCACCACGGTCGTGAAGAGGGTCAGTTTCACGTGCAGCGACCAGCGTCTGGGGCTATGCCAGCCCCGGGCGAGGGCGTAGATCACCGGGAAACCCAGGCTGCCGAGGAACGCGCCCACCATCAAGGCGCTGAGGAACCAGTAGTCGCTGGCGAACGGGGCCAAACCTCCGACGTTGGGGGAGAAACCGCTGTTGGTGAACGCCATGGCCGCGTAGTACACGCTCTGCCAGAGCGCCTCGCCGACAGGTGTCCCGACCGCGAGGATACGCGGAAAGAGCAGAATAACCACGACCAGCTCGATTACGAAGGCGCTGATCGCGACCGTCACGAGCAGGTTGCCGACCTCGCCCAGGCGAACGGCCTGTCCTTCATTGACCGGTCCGGCATGGATGCGGGACGGGTTCGTGTCACTGGCGGCCATCAGCCGGGCGCGCAGGCCCAGGCGCCGGGAAATGACCATTCCCATCAGGGAGGCGAGGGTCAGCACGCCGACCCCGCCGATATTGACGCCGACCACCACCAGGACATTGCCGAAGGCCGACCAGTGCGTGGCCATGTCCACCGTCGCGAGGCCGGTCACGCAGATCACCGACACCGCGGTGAAGAGGGCATCGTGCAGCGGGGTGACGATGCGGTCTGCCGTGGCGATGGGCAGGGAGAACAGGAGGGTGAACACCAGGACCAGTGCGGTGAAAACGAGGATGGCGAATCGGGACGGCGAGCTGCGGACCAGACCGTCCACTGAGTCTCGCAACCAGGCGTACCAACTGGTGGGACGCGGTGCGAAGGCGGAATCCGCTATCCGAGTCTGCACTGAAACCTCCGACTTGCCCGCGACGAACGGCTGTCGCCATGGTATCCCCCACCGGGAATGAGTAGCCTTGAGGCATGGCAGACATCTTTGGCGTGGTGGCGGATTCGACCCGACGCGAAATTCTACGCATTCTCCTCGAGCGATACAACCAATCGAACACGGCCGGCGGAGAGCTGAGCGTGTCTGACATCGTCGACAAGCTCGGCCTGAGCCAGCCAACCATCTCGAAGCACCTGAAGGTGCTGCGCGAAGCGGGCTTGGTGGGCGTGAGAGAAGCCGGTCAGCACCGGTATTACCATCTTGACTACGCGCCGCTCGAGGAAATCGAAGACTGGCTGATCCCCTTCCTCACTGTCGACTTCGACGCCACCGTCGAGGAGCTGACCGAGGAGACAGAGGGCTTGAAGGTGGAACAGCGGGCATTCGCCGCGGCCATCGGAAAGGCCTTTGCGGAAACATCATACCAAATGGCGCATGCGGTCAAAGATGCTAAGCCCCGAAAATGGCGGAGGATCGACTAGTCGGCGGCGCTTGAACGCCCGAATGCGCACACCGCGTAGGAGAGTGTTGTTTTTCCGGTAGACTGACATCTACCGTGTCTGTCGCGAATCCCGCGGCGAAACCAATTCTTTTGTGAGGTCCGTGTGGGTTCTGTAATCAAGAAGCGACGCAAGCGTATGGCGAAGAAGAAGCACCGCAAGCTGCTTCGTAAGACTCGCCACCAGCGTCGCAATAAGAAGTAGACGGTTCTGAACCGTTTGTCATAGCTACCGGCGTAAGCGCTAGGCCCCTGGGGTCTAGCGCTTTTTGCTTGTCCGGGTGGCGGCCCTGATGCTGCCGCGTTTGAGGATCATCACCGGCCAGTGGCGGGCCGCGGCATAGCGGCGGAGCGTCGCATCCGGATTCACGACCACCGGATTGCCGACCAAGTCCAGCAACGGAATGTCGTTGTGGGAGTCGGAGTAGGCCCAGCAGACGGCCAGGTCGACGCCGCTGCGCTCTGCCTGGGCGTTGGCGGCGACGGCCTTGCTGGCACCGTGGCAGACACCCTCGGTGAGGCGGCCGGTGAAAATTCCGTCGACGGCCTCGAGCCGGGTACCGAGCGCGCCCGTGAGGCCCAGCCGTTCGGCGATGACGTCGGCCACCTCCTGGGCGGTCGCGGAGACGAGCCAGACCTCGCGCCCGGCCTTGAGGTGCGCACGGGCGACGGCGACCGTTTCCGGCCAGAGCCGCTGCAAGAGGCGGGCGTCGAAGATCTCCGTGCTGAGCGCGACGAGTTCGTCCCGGCTGTAGCCCACGACCACTTCCAGCGCGCGCTCCCGGATGCTCGCGAGGTGCATCCTGTTTTCGCCGACGTAGAGGAATCGGGCCTGCTTCCAGGCGAAGGAGAGTAGGTCCCGGCCGGTGACCAGTCGTCGCCGCCAGGCACCCACACCGAGGTGGTACAGGCTGGCGCCGCGCAGGAGGGTGTTGTCCACGTCGAAGAACGCGATTGCGGGGGCGATGGTGTCTTCGGACATGTGTGCGGTCAAGTCTAGTTGCGTGTTGCGTCGGCGAGCCAGCATAGGCTGGAGCAATGGCTACTGCACTCCTCACCCTGATCGGCAAGCCCGGCTGTCACCTCTGCGATGACGCCCGGGATCTGGTCGGCAGCGTCGTGACCAAACTCGCCGACGACCCGTCCGCCCCCGACATCGTGCTCGAAGAGCGCTCGATTCTCGACGACGCCGAGCTGCACGCCCTGTACGTCGAGGACATCCCGGTGCTCCTGCTCAACGGCAAGGTGCACAATTACTGGCGCATCGATCCACTGCGGCTGCGCACGGCGCTTCTGGCCGTGCGATGATCCGGCACATCGTCTCCTGGCAACTAGCCCCGGCTGACCCGGTCCAGAAGGCCGCCGCCGCGGCCGGGATCGCGGTCCGCCTGGAAGGGCTCGTGGGCGTCGTCGACGAGATCCGCTCACTGCAGGTGGGTTTCGACGTCGCCGGCGGCTCCAACTGGGACGTCGTGCTGATCGCCGACTTTGACGACCTGGACGCCGTCAACCGCTACCAGGTGCACCCCGCCCACCAGGCGGCGGGAACCTTCATCCGTTCCGTCGTATCGTCGAGGATGGCCGTCGATGTCGTCGTCTGACCGTTCGGCTACGGCCCGTTCGGCTACGGCTCGAGGCGCGTCGGGCCGCGGAACAGGTAGGTGACCTCGCGGATGCTGGCCTGGTGCAGCATCAGCATGAGCACCCGGGCGAGGCCCATGCCGAACCCGCCGTGCGACGGAACGCCGTAGCGGAAGAAGTCGAGGTAGCCCTCGATCTCCTCGGGGTCGACGCCCTTCTCCTTGGCCTGCTCGACCAAAATGTCGATGCGGTGCTCGCGCTGCGCTCCAGTGGAGATCTCGGTGCCGTTGAAGATCAGGTCATAGCTCTTGGTGATGCTCGCGTCGCCCTCGTGGCGCATGTGGTAGAACGGCCGGATGCTTGAGGCGTAGTCGGTGAGGAAGACGAACTCGTGGCCGAAGGTCTCGAGCACGTAGGCGGCGATCCGGCGTTCGCCTTCGGGGTCCATGTCGTCGTCATCGCGCGGGACCTCGTAGCCGCGGGTCTTGACGATCTCCTTGGCCTCGGCCAGCGGGATGCGCGGGAACGGTGTACTGGGCACGGTGACCTCGACCCCGAAGAGGGCCAGGACCTCGTCGCCGTGCTTCTCCTTGACGGCCGTGAATCCGGCGACAAGCAGCTCTTCGTGCAGCTGCATGACGTCTTCGTGGCTGTCGATCCAGCTGATCTCGGAGTCGACGCTGGTGAACTCGGTGGAGTGACGGCTGGTGAACGACGGGTCGGCGCGGAACGCCGGTCCGACCTCGAAGATTTTGCCGAAGCCGGCGGCCTGGGCCATCTGCTTGAAGAACTGCGGGCTCTGCGCGAGGTAGGCCTTGGTGTCGAAGTACTCCACCTCGAACAGCTCGGCGCGGGACTCGCTCGCGCTGGCCATCAGCTTCGGGGTGTGCAGCTCAATGAAGTCATTGTCGATCCAGTACGTGCGCAGTGCGTGCTCGAACGTGGTCTGGAGGCGGAAGATCAGGTTCTGCTTGGGCTGGCGCAGATCGAGGAAGCGCCAGTCGAGGCGCTTGTCCAGATTGGAGTCGGCCGCGATCGGAGTCTCGGGGATGGCGACCGTGACGACCTCGAGGGTCGCGAGCTTGATTTCGATGCCGCCGAGCTTGACGCGCTCGTCGTGCTTGAGCTCACCGGTGACGGTGACGAAGCTGCCCTGCGACAGGGTGGAGATGGTGGTGGCCGGTTCGTCGGCGACGACAATGCCGTCGGCATCCGTGGTGCGCGGGTTCACGAGCTGCACCGCGCCGGATTCGTCGCGCAGCACGACGAACTGCACCTTCTTCTGGTCTCGGACGGTGTCGACCCACCCGGACACCGTCACGGGTCCGTTGTCGAGGGCGTCCAGGTTCTTGATCACTATGCGCTCAGTCACCGGGCAAGTTTAGCCGTACGGCTCTCGGCGTATTCGCGGGTGCCCCCTCCGTAGACTGGAAGAGTGGTAGCCAGACAGGTACATCTCGTGCGGCACGGTGAGGTTTTCAATCCCGAGCGCGTTCTGTACGGACGCCTGCCCGGATTCCGCCTCTCCGATCTGGGGGCTCAGATGGCCGAGGCGGCTGCCGCCGATCTGGTGGAGCGCGGGCGCCCCGTCGCCCGCATCATCTCCTCACCGCTGCAGCGTGCGCAGGAGTCGGCCGCTCCGATCGCGGCTGCCTTCACCCTTCCGGTCGACATCGACCCGCGCATCATCGAGCCGACCAATTTCTTCGAGGGCAAACGGATGCGGGGCACGGGCGGGGCCCTGCGCGATCCCCGCAGCTGGCACGCGCTGATCAACCCGCTGCGCCCCAGCTGGGGCGAACCGTTCGACTCGATCGCGAAGCGCATGCTCGCCGCGATCGAGGATGCCCGCAACTCGGTCGACGAGGGCGACGTCGTGCTCGTCAGCCACCAGCTTCCGATCTGGATGGTGCACCGCGCCCTGGCCCGGCAGCGTTTGCCGCACGACCCGCGCAAACGCCGCTGCGACCTGTCGAGCATCACAACCCTGTCCTGGCCCGGCGGCTTCCCCGACGAGACCGGCTACTCCAACCCTGCCCTGTCGCTGCAGGTCGGCGCCTCGGACGTAGGAGCCGTATGAACCTCCGTCCCCGCGCCGCCGTCACCGCCCTGGTTGCCGTGGCGCTACTGCTGACCGGCTGCTCCGCCGACCCGCTCGCCGAACAGTATCGCGAGGGCAGCAGTAAGGGCTTCATCGCCGGTGACGGCAGCTGGACCGAGATCCCGGCCGCCGAGCGCGGCGATCCCATCTCCTGGAGCGGCGCCGACGAAAACGGCGACCCGCTCTCCAGCGAGGACTACGCCGGCAAGGTCGTCGTGGTCAACTTCTGGTACGCCAGCTGCGCGCCCTGCCGGGCGGAAGCCCCGGCCCTGCAAAAACTCAACGAGGAATTCGCCGGCACGGACGCCCACTGGGTCGGCGTCAACGTGCGGGACCAGGCCGCGAACGCGACCGCGTTCAACGAGAGCTTCGGCATCACCTACCCGTCGGTGATGGACGTCGACAACGGGAGCATGCAGCTCGCGTTCAGCGGCAGCATCCCGCCCAACGCCGTTCCCACCACGCTGGTGCTCGACCGGTCAGGCCGGGTTGCGGCCCGCATCCTCGGTGCGATCTCGGAGCCCTCCATCCTCGAGACTCTCGTGCGCGACGCGATCGCCGAGGATTCGTAGGCGTGGACAACCCCTTCGGCGAGATCGTCTTCAGCGGCCAGCTCTACCTGGCCATTCCCATCGCCGTGCTGGCCGGGCTCGTCTCGTTCGCCTCTCCCTGCATCCTCCCGCTCGTGCCCGGCTACCTGGCCTACATCGGCGGCTTCACCGACGGCAGCTCGACCGCCGCGCGCGGCGACCGCCGGGGCCGCAACCGTCTGCTGCTCGGGGTCCTGTTGTTCATCCTCGGCTTCACCCTCGTCTTCGTGCTCACCGGTGTCATTTTCGGGGTTGCCGGATTCTGGCTGAACCAGTATCGCGATGCGATCACCCGCATCGCCGGCGTCGTGATAATCCTGCTCGGCCTGGTGTTCGTCGGCCAGTTCGGTTTCGCGCAGCGCAGCGTGAAGGCAACCTGGAGACCGGGGATGGGCCTGGCCGGCGCCCCTCTGCTCGGCGCGGTCTTCGCCGTGGGCTGGACCCCCTGCACCGGCCCCACGCTCACCGCCATCAACTCTCTCAGCCTGACCACGGGCTCTCCCTGGCAGGGGGGACTGCTGGCCCTGTTCTACGCGCTCGGGCTGGGCATCCCGTTCCTTCTCATCGCGCTCGGCCTCAGCTGGGCGACCGGAGCCGTTTCCTTCCTGAAACGGCACGTCAGGGCTATCAACCTGTTTGGCGGTCTCCTCCTCGTTCTCATCGGCGTGCTCATGGTCAGTGGCGTGTGGAACGCCTGGCTCCTCGACCTGCAAGGAACGATCGGAAGTTATGTCCCGGCCATCTGACCATTACGACGCCCCGGCCTCCGCGGGAATCGTGCAACCGCACCTCGGCTTCGCAGGCTGGCTGCGCTGGTTCTGGCGCCAGCTGACGAACATGCGCACCGCGCTGTTCCTTCTGCTGCTTCTCGCGATCGCCGCCGTGCCGGGATCCCTGGTACCCCAGCGCAGCTCCGACCCGAACGGGGTTACCCAGTACTTCGCCGACAACCCCGACCTCGCACCGCTGCTCGACACGGTTCAGGCGTTCGACGTCTACTCGTCGGCGTGGTTCTCGGCCATCTACCTGCTGCTGTTCATCTCGCTGATCGGGTGCGTCATCCCGCGCACCAAGCACCACTACCTCGCGCTGCGGGCCAAGCCGCCGCGCACCCCCGCCCGCCTGTCCCGGCTGGCCGGCTTCACGGCGCGCATCGCTCCGGCCGGCACGGATGCCCAGGCCGCCGTCGAGTCCGCCCGCAGGCTTCTGAAGACCAGCGGCTACCGGGCGGCCGTCTTCGAGAATCGCGGGGAGACCTCGGTCTCGGCCGAACGCGGCTACCTGCGTGAAACCGGCAACCTGGTCTTCCACTTCGCCCTGGTCGGCATCCTGATCACCGTCGGTTTCGGTGGCGGCTTCGGGTTCAGCGGCCAACGTGTGCTGGTCGAAGGGCAGACCTTCGTGAACACCCTGCTGGCCTACGACTCGTTCAACCCCGGCCGGTTCTTCAACGACACCAGCCTCACGCCCTACAAACTCACCCTCGACAACTTCGACGTCACCTACGAGGAGGAGAACCTCAAGGCCTACGGCCAGCCGATCGACTTCACAGCAGAGGTCACCATCACCCCGCGGGGCGAGGCCGCAGAGGCCAGCCAGGTGAAGGTGAACGGGCCGGCCCGCACCGGCGGCACCGACGTCTACCTGCTCGGCAACGGCTACGCCCCCACCCTCACCGTAAAGGACCCGAACGGGGTGGTCGTCTTCACCGACTCTGTGCCGTTCCTGCCGCAGGATGCCAACCTCACCTCCCTCGGCGTGATCAAGGTTCCCGACGGGCTCGCCGAGCAACTCGGCATGATCGGCTTCTTCTACCCGACCCAGGCCACCGCGGATTCGGGGGCCTTCTTCTCCTCCTTCCCTGACCTCGAATACCCGCTGCTGACCCTCAACGTCTACTCGGGAGACCTGGGGCTCGACGCGGGCGTGCCGACGTCGGTCTACTCGCTCGACATCGACAAGATGACCCAGCTCACCGGGGGCAAGACCGGCGTGGAGTCGATCGAGTTGAAGCCGGGGGAAACCCGGGAACTGCCGAACGGCCTCGGGTCCGTCACCTTCGACGACGCCAACCCGGGGGCGCAGAACGGGGACTTCTCTGGTTCGGTGCTGCGGTTTGCCTCGTTCGACATCCACCACGACCCCACCCAGCTCTGGGTGCTGTCCTTCGCCGTTCTGGCCCTGCTCGGCCTGCTGACGTCACTGTTCGTGCCACGTCGGCGGGTCTGGGTGAAGGCCGTGCCGGAGCAGGACGGTTCGCTGCGCCTCGAATACGCGGGTCTAGCCCGGGGCGAGGACCCGACCCTGGAATCCGCCGTCAGCGACCTCGCCGATCGGCACACGGACCTGCTGTTATCCTCCCAATCGGCCACCCCGGCATCCGAACAGAAATAGGCTGTCATCGTGAATCTCAACGAGCTCTCCATTCTGAGCCTCTACTCGGCCATGGCGGTCTACGCTCTCGCGTTCATCGCCTTTTCCTTCGACCTGGCCAAGCGCTCCGCGGCGGTCCCCTCCGCCACGGCGGCAGACGCACAGGTGCGCCGGGCCGAATCTGCGCGCGCGGAAGCGGCCGGCGCGGCGGGCGGAACCACCACCCTCACCCGCATCAGCGCTCGCATCGCGAACGACGCGGTCACCCCCTACGGCCGCTCGGCCAGCCTGCGGGTGGGCGTCTCGCTCACCGTTCTGGCGTGGCTGATCCACCTGGTGTCGGCGGTGCTCCGCGGCGTGGCCGCCGAGCGCGTCCCGTGGGCGAACATGTACGAGTTCGCGATGACGGGCACCCTGCTGATCGTCTCGGTGTTCCTGATCGTGCTGACCCGCGCCGACCTGCGCTTCCTCGGCACCTTCGTCACCGGCATGGTGCTGGTGCTTCTCGGCATCGCGGCGCTGCGCTTCTACGTAGAGGTCGCGCCCCTGCCGCCGGCCCTGCAGTCGGCTTGGTTGGTCATTCATGTCTTCGTCGCCTCGCTGGGCACGGGCTTCTTCGCACTCGGGTTCGCCCTCTCGACCGTGCAACTCCTCCAGTTCCGGCGTGAGTCGCTCCTCGCGTCCGCGAAGAGCGGTCGGCTGCGGTTCCTGGCCACCCTGCCGTCGGCGGCCACGCTGGAGAACCTGGCCTATCGGGTCACCATCATCGGCTTCATCCTGTGGACCTTCACCCTCATGGCCGGCTCGATCTGGGCCGAACAGGCCTGGGGTCGCTACTGGGGCTGGGATACCAAGGAGGTCTGGACGTTCATCATCTGGACCCTCTACGCGGGCTACATCCACGCCCGCGCGACCCGTGGCTGGCGCGGATCACGGTCCGCCTGGCTGTCGATCATCGGTTTCGCCGCCGTCATGTTCAACTTCGGCATCGTCAACGTCTTCTTCAAGGGCCTGCACTCCTACTCCGGCCTCTAGACCAGGGGTCCTCGCCCCTAACGAATTCGACAATGATTTCGGCCGGATCGCCGCCAAACACGCCGAAAACCCTCTTTTTGCGCAGAATCTCCGTCGAATTGGTTCAGTCGGTGAGTAGCGCGTAGCAGCGGGTCAGGCGGGCCAGCCACCAGTCACGCCGGTCGTCCGCGGCCGCGTAACGCTCCAGCAGCTGCGGGTCGGGGGTCACCCGACGTACCGGGATGCCGCCGTCGACCGGCAGCAGCGGGTCGGTGGTGACATCGGCGGCAAGGAGCGAGGCCGTGCCGAGTCCGCAGTCGAAGTTGAGTTCCGGAATCGCGGCGGCCAGGTGGGCGCCCATCGAGATGCCGACCGAGGTGTCGAGGGCGCTTGAGACCACGGCGGGCAGCCCGGTCTGGTTGATCAGCGCCAGGGCGGCGCGGATTCCGCCGAGCGGCGCGGCCTTGATCACGAGGATGTCGGCCGAGCCCGTGCGGGCCACCAGCAGCGGGTCCTTCGCGCGGCGTACGCTTTCGTCGGCGGCGACGCCGACGTCGAGGTAGCCGGTGCGGCGGCGGATCTCGGCGAGTTCCTTGATGGTGGCGCAGGGCTGCTCCACGTATTCGAGGTCGAACTCGTTGAGGGCGTGGATGGCGTGCTCCGCCTCATCGACGTTCCACAGGCCGTTCGCGTCGACACGGATGCGCCCCTCCGGCCCGAGCACACGGCGAACCATGCGCACGCGTGCCACGTCGTCGGCGAGGGTCTGACCGGGGTCGGCGACCTTCACCTTGGCGGTGCGGCAGCCGGGGAACCGGGCGAGCACGCCGGCGACCTCGTCGGCGGTGACCGCCGGCACCGTCGCGTTCACGGGGATGCGCTCCCGAAGCAGGGGCGGCGTGGCCTGCCAACCGAAATCGAGGGCGGCCCGCAGCCAGGTGGCAGCCTCCGCGTCGTCGTATTCGGCGAACGGGGAGAACTCCGCCCAGCCTTCCGGTCCCTCCACGAGCAGGGCCTCGCGGGCGTCGAGTCCGCGAAACCGCGTCGCCAGGGGCAGGGCGACGACGCGGGCAGTTCTGAGCAACTCAGCAAGTGGTGGCAGCATGTTCCCAGTGTGCCAGCCGGGGGCTCTCCCGGGGAACGCCGGTCAGGCGGGGAACGCCAGTCAGGTCAGAGCACGTCCTGGTTGAACGCCCCGTCCACCTCGAGATCGATGTCCGGGCCGTTGTGCGGCTTGACGTTGAGAATTGCGAAGGGGATGCCCGGCGCGATCAGCAGGTAGGCGTCTTCGAAGCGCCCGCCGCCACTGTTCACCCGCAGCCAGTAGGGCTTCCCGGCCAGGAACGCGGTCTCAACCTCGGTCTGGATGGACTCCAATGACCGGCCGCCTAACGAGTACTCCGCGCCGCCGTAGACAATATCGACTCGGATCACGATTCGTCCTTCACCAGTACTGTCGCGGGTCAATGTGGTTCCGGCACGAGCTGGAGGCCGCCGGAGGAATTGGCCGAAAGCATGAGGGCTTCGATCCATTCGCGGTTGAGGCTGGGGGAGCGCCCGCCGAAATACTTGTAGGCCAGGGGTATCGCGGGATGCAGCCAGATCGTGCTGCGGCCGTCGCCGCCCTGGGGGTCGTCTCGCCACGTGAAATAGAAACACTCGCCGCGTCGCAACTTCGCCCCGATGACGACCTGGATATGGGCGAGGACCCGGTCGTCGAAATCTGCTGTCAGAGACGAGTTGTACGTGAGCTTGCCCATATATCCCCCGATAACAAAGTTTGTGCCGAGAATAGCGTGAAGTCGCCAGCACCGCTACGCTCCGTTCAGGGGGCACGGCCGAGGTTCAGTCCCGCAGGTACCGCTCCAGGCACGGCACCTTCAGCAGGGCCAGTGCGCGATTCTCGATCTGGCGCACCCGTTCCCGGGTCACGCCCTGAACGACGGCGATCTGGTCCAGCGTTTGGCGCGCGCCCCCGTCGAGACCGAACCGGGACATCAGGATCGACCGCTCCCGCGGCGGCAGGGCACTCATGTAGAAAACGATGTCCGAAGCCCGCATGGTGAGCACGGCGTGCTCGTCGGGCTGGGCCATGCCGCGGTGGATGGCTTGGCGGATCCACCAGGTGGCGTAGGTGGAGAATTTGTAGCCGGTCATGAAGTCGTATTTTTCGACGGCGCGGACGAGGCCGATGTTGCCGTCCTGCACGAGGTCCATGATGGGCATTCCGCGTCCGGAGTAGTGCTTGGCGATGCTGACCACCAGGCGCAGATTCGCTTCGATGAAGTGGTTCTTCGCGCGGCGGCCGTCATGGGCAAGCCTGGCCAACTCGCGGGCCAGGGACGGGTCGTCGACTCCGTGGGACAATTCTTCGCCGGCGAACAGCCCGACCTCGATGCGCTGCGCGAGGGTCACCTCGTCGACGGCGGTGAGCAGGGCCCCCCTGCCGATGCGGCGCAGGTAGTCGCCGAAGGCATCCGTCGATGTGCTGTAGCGGGCGGGAGCGGTCGACGGAGCGGAGGTGAAATTCGCTGACGCTGACGCTGACGCTGACGCTGACGCTGACGCTGACGCTGACGCTGACGCTGACGCTGACGCTGACGCTGACGCTGACGCCGAGGTCGGGGCTGATTCGCGGCCGGTGTCGATCGGGAGCTTGAGTGCTCCGGGGGCTGGGTCTCTTGCGTGGCCGTGCTCATCGCAGTGCCGTTCCGCTGGGTGCCGGACGGAGGGCGAGACTGGCCGTGGCGCGGTCAAAGGATGAGAAGTACGCTCGCCCCCGGGGCGGCCGAAGTCCGTCACTTCGAAGGCGTCGTCCACGCGCTGGATGAAGCCGACCAAGGCGGCCGGATCGCCGTCCGCGATCATCCGATCGCTGATGCGCCATTCCGTGGGGGAGAGTTCGTTGATCCCGATATTTCTCGCGGGTGGGGTGGGGATCGTTTTTCGTTTGTCATTGTCGGCCATCACTGCCTCCGACTATTTTTCGATAGCTCAGTACAAGGGGTGGAAACGACGGCCTCAAGGGGCTTGACTTTGCCGCTCAAACGGGGGTGCCAACCAGCTGCCGAGAGGCCCATGGCCTGCCGCATTGCGGCGCCGCAGGCCCGCGTAGGCTGGGTGCATGATCGAACAGGTTTCCGAAATCTTCGACCCGACCCAGTGGCAGGAAGTCGCGGGCTTCGACCGCCTCACCGACGTCACGTACCACCACGACGTGACTGGGAGGATCGCCCGGGTGGCGTTCAACCGGCCCGAGGTGCGGAACGCGTTCCGCCCGCACACCGTCGACGAACTGCACGCCGCCCTCGAGGACGCGCGCGTCAACCCGCGCATCGGGGTGGTGCTCCTGACCGGCAACGGACCCAGCCCGAAGGACGGCGGTTGGGCGTTCTGCTCGGGCGGGGACCAACGCATCCGAGGCCGGGATGGCTACAAGTACGCCGAGGGAGAGACCGCGTCCGGGATCGACACGGCGCGCGGCGGCCGGCTGCACATCCTCGAGGTGCAGCGGCTGATCCGGTTCATGCCCAAGGTTGTCATCGCGGTCATCCCCGGCTGGGCGGCCGGCGGCGGGCACTCCCTGCACGTGGTCTGCGACCTCAGCATCGCCAGCGCCGAGCACGGCAAGTTCAAGCAGACGGATGCCGACGTCGGCTCCTTCGACGCCGGCTACGGCAGCGCCTACTTCGCCCGCCAGGTGGGGCAGAAGACCGCGAGGGAAGTGTTCTTCCTGGCCCGCGAGTACTCCGCGCAGCGCGCCTTCGAGATGGGGGCCGTGAACGCCGTGGTGCCGCACGGCGAACTCGAGGTGGAGGCGCTGGATTGGGCCCGCACGATCCTGACCAAGTCGCCCACCGCCATCCGGATGCTGAAATTCGCTTTCAACGCCGTGGACGACGGCCTGGTCGGCCAGCAGGTGTTCGCCGGGGAGGCCACCCGCCTGGCCTACGGCACCGACGAGGCGGTCGAGGGGCGTGACGCGTTCCTGGAGAAGCGCGACCCCGACTGGGGTCCCTACGACTGGCAGTTCTAGGCGACCATGACCCGGCGGCTGAAGGTGGTGCCGGTCGGTGACCCGCTCGACCTGATGACCCCGTTGCGCCTCGCGCTGGCCGACACCGGCGACGCCGTGCTGCCGGTACCCGGCCGGCAGGAGGCCGCCGGGCGGCCGAGCCTGGTGCGCGTGCCCCGTCAGGTGGCCGTGGTGATCGAGACGTCCGGATCGACGGATGTGCCCAAGGGCGTGATGCTCAGCACCGACGCCCTGCTGAGCAGCGCCGCCGCCTCCAGCGTGCGCCTCGGCGGCCCCGGTCAGTGGCTGCTGGCCCTGCCCGTGCACTACATCGCCGGGGTGCAGGTGCTCGTGCGCTCGATCGTGGCCGACACCGTCCCCGTCGTGCTGCCGAGCGGCCACTTCGACCCGGCCGTGTTCGCCGCCTCAGCCGGGCGCCTCACCGAGCCGCTGCGGTTCACCGCCCTGGTCCCGGTGCAGCTGGCCCGGCTGGTCGCCGCGGCCGCAGACGACCCTCACCTGCTGGCCGTGCTACGCCGCTTCGACGGCATCCTGGTCGGCGGCCAGGCGCTGCCGTCGCTGCTCGCCGAGCGGGCCGTCGACCTCGACCTGCACGTGTTCGCCACCTATGGCTCGTCGGAAACTTCCGGCGGTTGTGTCTACAACGGCACCCCGATCGGCAACTCCGAGGTGCGCGTGGTCGACGGGCAGCTGGAGATCGCGGGCTCCTTGCTCGCCGAGGGGTACCTCGGTGACCCCGTGCGCACCAGCGACCGCTTCCTCGAGGTGCATGGGGGACGCTGGTACCGCACGGGTGACCTGGGCGAGGTGGATGCCGCGACGGGCCTCGTACGCGTGCTCGGGCGAGCCGACAACGTGATCATCTCCGGCGGCGAGAAGGTGTCGCTCGACGCGGTCGAGCGGGTCGTCCGGTCGCTGCCGGGCTTCGGCGAGGCCGTGGCGGTGGGGCGGCCCGACGTCACGTGGGGCCAGGTCCCGGTGCTGGTCGTGCCGGCGGAACCCGGTGCGGCCGGCCTCCCCGAGGACTCCCTCGAGAGAATCGGGGAAGCCGTGGCATCCGTGCTGGGCAAGGCGGCCAGGCCCGCGCGCCTCGTGCGGGTCGCGTCGATCCCGCAGCTTTCCACCGGCAAACCCGACCGTCTTGCGCTGGGCCGGATGCTCGCCGATCTCTGAGCTGCCGAGCTACCGAGCTACCGAGCCGCCGGCACGTACTATGAAGGCGTGGCACACGGAGCGCGGCCGGTCAGGCCCTCACAACAGCGATTGAATCCCTCGGCAGCGACCTCTTCGGCGGCCCGGAACGGGAGGTCGGGCAACCCGGCCCGGCGGAACGCCCCCGCCGGCCGCGGCCGGGCGCGAACCGGACCGGCCACGGCGGGAGACTGGGTCTCCGGAGCACGCCTGCGCACCCTCCCGCTGGCTATCGCACCGGTGGCCCTCGGCACCGGTGCGGCGATCGTCGTGAGCGGCCCCGGCGTCTTCCATCCGGTACGAGCGGTGCTCGCCCTGATCGTGGCCCTGTGCCTGCAGATCGGCGTGAACTACGCCAACGACTATTCCGACGGTATCCGCGGCACTGACGCCAACCGGATCGGCCCGGCCCGGCTGACCGGCAGCGGAGCCGCCCAGCCCCGTGCCGTACTCACGGTGGCGCTCGCATTCTTCGCGCTCGCCGCGCTCGCCGGCCTCACCCTGGTGGTGCTGACCGGTCAGTGGTGGCTGCTGCTGGTGGGTGTCCTCGCCATCATTGCGGCCTGGTTCTACACCGGTGGACGCAAACCGTATGGCTACTTCGGTCTCGGCGAGGTCTTCGTCTTCGTGTTCTTCGGCCTTGTGGCCACCGTCGGTACCACGTATGTGCAGGTCGGCACCGTGAACACCGAAAGCTGGCTGAGCGGCGTCGGGATCGGCCTGATCGCCATGGCCGTGCTGATGGTCAACAACCTGCGCGACCTGGAGCCGGACCGGGCATCCGGCAAACGCACCCTCGCGGTGCTGATCGGGAGCATGGCGTCGCGCGTCGTGTTCTGCCTGTTCCTGCTGCTGGCGTTCGCGATCGTCGCCTTCTTCGCGGTCTTCTACCCGCTGGCCTGGCTGACGTTTTTCGTGCTGCTGCTGGCGGTGCCGGCCGGGCTGATCACGGTGACGGCGACGACCTCGACCGAACTGGTGCTGGCCCTCAAGCTGACCAGCGTCTCGGCGTTGGCCTACGGGCTGCTACTGGCTGTCGCGTTCGCGCTGTAGGTCGGCATCGGCCGCCCGCGCATCGGCCCGGTCGAGGGCAGCATCCTCGGACACGGCGTCGGGGTGCGCCGGCTCCGTATCGGGGTGCCGCGCCTGGTAGAGGCCCAGCGCGACCTTCTCGCGAGGCTTCCGCAGGAAGATGAAGGAGAGCGAGGCTCCGATCACAGCGGCGGCAATCGCGGCAATCCACCACTCGATCCGGAGGAAGAGCATCACGGCGAGCGGAACGGCGAACAGGAGCACGCGGAAGACCGAATAGGACACCCAGGCGGGAACAACATTCATGGCCACAGTTTAGATCGCCGGGCTGTGCGCTCACTCACCGATCTCACGGGTGGGAGCCATACACTGTGGGAATGGTTCGCCTGTGGTTCGCTCTTGGAGTCGTCGTCGTCGTCCTCACCGTCTATGCGCTGGTGGATTGCGCGCTCCTGCAACGATCCCGGGTGCGCGGGCTACCACGCTGGGTGTGGATGTTCGTGATCGTGCTCATTCCCGTGATCGGGCCGGTGCTGTGGCTGCTGATCGGTCGCGGCCGTGCCAGCACGGGCAAGATCGTGCGATCGTTCGCCCCCGACGACGACATCGACTTCCTCAAGGGTCTGGACCGGGCCACGTCCGACCAAGAACGACTCCGTGCCCTCGAGCAGGAGCTTGCCGACCTTGACGCCCCGGATCCCCGGGACCTCGGTGCGGCAGGAACCACCGACACGACCGGTCAGGGCAGTCAGGGCAGTCAGGCCGGCCAGAACGGCCAAGCCGGGTTCGAGCCGAAAAAATCCGAGCCGGGCGAAGGCGATCTGCCTGGCCGGCGGGATGCCTGACATCGCCTCAAGCGGTAGCCCGGCCACAGACTTCAGCGTCTCTCTCCTCGGTGAATTCGTGCGTCTGGGCGTGCGCGACCTGGTTCTCAGCCCGGGCGCCCGGTCGCAGGCCCTCGCCCTAGCCGCCGCCGAACTGGAACGGATCGGGCTGATCCGGCTGCACGTGCGCCTCGACGAGCGCGGCGCGGGCTTCCTCGCTCTCGGCCTAGCCGTCGAGGCCGGCCGGCCGGCGCTGGTCGTCTGCACCTCGGGCACGGCCGTGGCGAACCTCCACCCTGCGGTGCTCGAGGCGCACCACTCGGGGGTGCCCATGATCCTGCTGACGGCCGACCGGCCGAGCGAGCTGCGCGGCATCCGTTCGAACCAGACCACTTTGCAGCCCGGCCTGTTCGGTGTGGCGACGCGCCTGTGCGTGGATGCGCCCGCACCGGAGGGTGCGGCCGGCGAGCACGCCGACGCCATTGCCCTGGCCCGGCGGGCGACGGATGCCGCCACCGGCGCCACCTCGCTCGATCCGGGCCCGGTGCAGCTCAACCTGGCGTTCCGGGAGCCGCTGTCGGCGCCGGTGGCGCTGACTCCCGAAGCGATCTCCGGCCCGGTCGGACTCGCCGAGTCGGCCGCGGTGCTCGCCGCGCCCGTCGTGGACGCTTCCCCGACCGAACCGGTCTTCCCGGTCACGGGCGGGCCGCGCACCGTGGTCATCGCCGGCACGGG
Source organism: Cryobacterium sp. M23 (assembly GCF_002929655.1). Classification (NCBI taxonomy): domain Bacteria; kingdom Bacillati; phylum Actinomycetota; class Actinomycetes; order Micrococcales; family Microbacteriaceae; genus Cryobacterium; species Cryobacterium sp. M23. Next base: position 47,808 of record NZ_PJJV01000068.1, on the reverse strand, counting down.
CGCCGGCCCCGAGGCCGAGGAATTCGCGCGTACCGGCGGCTGGCCGCTGCTGGCCGAGGTGTGCAGCGGCGCCCGGTTCGGCCCGAACCTCGTCTCCGCCTACCGCGAGCTGCTGCTGGCCTCCGACCTCGGCGGGCGGGTCGAGCGCGCTGTCGTGTTCGGTCACCCGACGCTCAGCCGCGAGGTGCCGGCCATGATCGTCCGCGAGGGTGTGGAGACCATTGTGGTGGCTCCCACCGGCACCGAATGGTTCAACCCCGGACACCGGGTGCGCGTATTCGCCCGCGCCGCCGCCCCGGACGCCGTGGCCATCGCAGCGGCCGGCAGCCCCGAGGGGCGGGAATGGCTGGGCCGCTGGGTGATGTCCAGCCGGCACCTGCTGGCCGCGGGAGCCGCCCGCGAATCGATCCCGATCGGTGATCGCGGAATCACCCGCGAAGAGCTTGCCGCCATGCGCGCGCCGGTCACCCGGCCCATGCTCGTGGACGCCGTTTGGCGCGCCTCCTGGCCGCACGACCGTCTCGTTTTCGGTGCCTCCCGGTTGGTGCGGGTGGCCGACCGCCGCGTTCCCGGCAAGAAGATCTCCGTGCACTCCAACCGCGGACTGGCCGGCATCGACGGCACGGTCGCCACGGCCGTCGGCATCGCCCTGGCCAGCCAGACCGGTCCGACGCCGCAGTCCACCGGGGTCACCCGCCTGGTGGTCGGCGACCTCACCCTGCTGCACGATGTCGGGTCGCTCCTGCTCACCCCGGGGGAGGCGCTCCCGCGGCTCCAGATCATCGTCGGCAACGACGGCGGCGGCACCATTTTCGACGGTCTGGAGGTGGCGGCATCCGCCCGCGCCGACGCCATCAACCGGGTTCTCTTCACCCCGCAGCAGGCCGACGTCGCCAACCTCGCCGCCGCCTACGGCTGGTCATACGGTCTGGCGGCCACCCGGAGTGACCTCGAGCGCGCGCTGACCGCGCCGCACGCGGGGCCGAGCATCCTCGAGGTTCCGCTGGTTCGCTAGGTTTGCCGGGGCGTCTGCGGGACACTGATTCTGCAACGAAGGGTGCACCGTGGCTAAACGCAGTGAGCAGGAATTCTGGACCGGGGAACCGAGGGCGTTGCTGCGGGTGACGCCGGGGTTCCGGCTCGCGGGCGTGGACCCCGCCTCGACGCCCGGCTTCGACGGGGTGGAGAAGGACAGCGCGGATGAAGCGCTGGCCTCCGGGGCCGGCGTGCTGTCGGACCTGCAGGAGATGCTCTTCGCGAACAGCCGGTCCGGCGACCCGCGCCGCGTGCTCCTCGTGCTGCAGGCCATGGACACGGCCGGCAAAGGCGGCATCGTGCGCCACGTCGTCGGCGCTGTCGACCCCCAGGGCATCCGTCTGTACGCGTTCAAGGCGCCCACGGAGGTGGAACGGTCCCACGACTTCCTCTGGCGGGTGCGCAAACGGCTGCCCGACGCCGGCTTGATCGGGGTCTTCGACCGTTCACACTATGAGGATGTGCTGGTCGGCCGCGTACGCGCGCTGGCCCCGGCGGCGGAGATCGAGGAGCGCTACGGCCTGATCACCCGGTTCGAGCAGGAACTCGTCGACGCCGGCACGACGATCGTCAAGGTCATGCTGCACATCGGCTCCGACGACCAGAAGGAGCGCCTGGCCGAGCGGCTGGAACGCCCGGACAAGCACTGGAAGTTCAACCCGGGCGACATCGACGAGCGCATGCAGTGGGCCGCCTACCAGGAGGCGTACCAGCTCGCCCTCGAACGCACGTCGACCGTTGCCGCGCCCTGGTTCGTGGTGCCGGCCGAGAAGAAGTGGTACGCCCGCCTGGCCGTGCAGCACCTGTTGATCGACGCCCTGCAGCGCCTCGACCTGACCTGGCCGTCCGCGACCTTCGACGTCGAGGTTGAGAAGGCCCGCCTTGCCGCGACCTGAGTGTGTCCGTTCCGGTCGAGAGTGACCCGCGGAGCGGGCACTCTCGCCCGGAGCGGGGATCCTCGCTGAGCGGAGTCTGCGGAGGCTTCTCAGCCGAAGGCCTCCACGACGGGGCGGAACTTCATGCGGGTTTCGGCGAGCTCGCGCTCGGGCTCGGAGTCCAGCACGATGCCGCAGCCGGCGTAGGCCGTGACGCTGCCGGCGGGGCTGACCTGGGCGCAGCGCAGGGCGATTGCCCACTCGCCGTCGCCGTCGGCGCCGACCCAGCCGACCGGGCCCGCATAACGGCCCCGGTCAAACGGCTCGAGTTCGCGGATCAGGGCGAGCGCCGTCTCGGTGGGCGTGCCGGCGACCGCGGCCGTCGGGTGCATGGCGGCGATCAGGTCGAGGGAGTTCGATCCGTCGCTCAGGGTGCCCTCGACATCCGTTGCCAGGTGCCAGAGGTTCGGCAGCTTCACGGTGAACGGGATCTCGCTGGTGGTGAGGTGAGAGGTGTGCGGGCGGAGCGAGGCCAGCACGCTCTGCACCGCGAAGGCGTGTTCGTCGCCGTCCTTGGCGGAGGTGGCCAGCTGGAGGGCTGCCTCCAGGTCGGAGGCGGCATCCGCGCCCCGCGACATCGTGCCGGCGAGCACGCGGGCGTTGACCTCCCCGTGGTCGGCGCGGATGAGGGTCTCCGGGCTGGAGCCGACGAGGCCGTCGACCGCGTAGGTCCAGCAGTCGGGGTAGCCCAGCGCCAGCTCGCTGACGGCGCGGCGCAGGTCGGATTCCCCCGGCAGCCGCCCGACCAGGTCGCGGGCCAGCACGACCTTGTTGAGGTCTCCGGAGGCGATGCGGGACACGGCTTCGCCGACCGCGTCGCGGTACCCGGCGGGCGGCAGCGCGCCCGGCAGCAGGGAGATGCGGTATTCGGTGCCGAGAGGACGGCGAGCCAGGGGAATCTCCGGCGGCGTGGTGCCGGTCGGCCAGATGCGCGTCACCCAGCATCGGCCGTTGTCGCGCCCGATGACGACCTGCGGCACGATCAGCACGCTGGTCTGGGCCGAGGAGGCGTCGAAGGCGAAGGCTCCGAAAGCGAGCAGGCCCGTGCCGGTGCTTCCGATCGGGTCGGACACGGTGGCGGCGGCCGCGACGTCGCGCCAGGCGGTGGCGGCATCCGTCAGCCGGGTCGCTCCGGAGAACTCGAGCCGCAGGGCCGTGCCGATGCCGGCCAGACCCTGGTTGCGCCGCATCCAGAGCAGCGGTGCTCGGGTGTCGAGCAGAAGAATCAGTTGGCGGATGTCGGCGATGGGGGTGGTTTCAACCGTTAGAGCCTGAGCATTCACCTGCATAGCCTATGCCAGAGGCTGTGGAGAGCCCGGCGTGTCCGCGGGCAATCTAGACTGTGGGAGTGAGTAGAGCAGACCTCAATAAGCAGCCCGAGCAGGTCGCTGCCATGTTCGATCAGGTCTCCACCCACTATGACCGCACGAATGCCGTTCTCTCGGTAGGAAACGCGGCCCTGTGGCGGATGGCCGCGACCCGCGCCGTGAACCCCCGGCGCGGCGAACGCATCCTCGACATCGCCGCCGGAACGGGCACCTCCAGCGTCGCGCTGACGAAGACGGGCGCGCACGTTGTGGCCGCCGACTTCTCTGAGGGCATGATCGCGGTCGGCCGTTCACGCCACGCGGACAACCCGCAGGTCGAGTTCGTTCAGGCCGACGCCACCGCGCTGCCGTTCGCCGACAACGAGTTCGACGCCGTGACCATCTCGTTCGGCCTGCGCAACGTGGTCGAGCCCAAGAAGGCCCTGGCCGAGTTCTACCGGGTGACCAAGCCTGGGGGGCGCGTCGTGATCTGCGAGTTCTCCACGCCGCCGTTCGCACCGATCCGGCTGGGCTACTTCGCCTACCTCACTCGCGTGATGCCGATGATCGTAAAGCTCGCGTCCTCCAACGCGGAGGCGTACGACTATCTGGGCGAGTCGATCGCGGCCTGGCCGAATCAGCAGACCCTCAGTGTCTGGCTGCGGGAGGCGGGCTTCGACGCCGTCGCCTACCGCAACCTGACCTTGGGTATCGTGGCACTGCATCGCGGCGTCAAGCCGACGGATGCGTCAAACGCACCGTCTTGAATCCTCCCAGATCCGATCGTTAGGCTGACAGAGTGAAACCGAGCATGCCCCTGTTCCGTCGCGGCTCATCCGTGACGAGCCAGCTCGGCCTCAGCGATCGCATTTTCTCGACCGCCCAGGACCGTGGCCTCGCCGCGGGCATCGAAGGGGGAATCGACCAGGTCGAGGCCAGTCTGCTCGCCGAGGTGACCTTTGCCGACGAGATCGCGAACGTCACCAGCCGCTACCTGCTCAACGCGGGCGGCAAGCGCGTGCGCCCCATGCTGGCGCTACTCACCGCCCACCTCGGCAGCGGCAACCACGCGGACGTCATCACCGCGGCCACCGCGATCGAGATCACCCACCTGGCCTCGCTCTACCACGACGATGTGATGGACGACTCGGACAAACGCCGCGGGGTGCCGAGCGCGCAGACCGTGTGGGGCAACTCGGTGGCGATCCTGACCGGGGATCTGCTCTTCGCCCGCGCCAACCAGCTGATGGCACGGCTGGGCGAACGGGCCATCCGTTTGCAGGCCGACACCTTCGAGCGCCTCGTGCTCGGCCAACTGCACGAGACCGTCGGTGCGCAGCCCGGCCAGGACCCCGTGGAGCACTACATCCAGGTGCTCGCCGACAAGACCGGGTCGCTGATCGCGGCGGCCGCCCAGGCGGGCATCATCTTCTCCGACGCCCCCTCCGAGTTCGAAAAGCCGGTGATCGCGTTCGGCGAGAAGATCGGCGTCGCCTTCCAACTCATCGACGATGTGCTCGACCTCTCCCCGCAGCCGGAGGAGACCGGCAAGGTGCCCGGCACCGACCTGCGCGCCGGGGTGGCCACCCTCCCGCTGCTGCGCCTGCGCGAGCGTGCCCCGCACGACGCCGACGCCGCCGCCCTGCTCGAACGCCTCGAACGCGACGTGATGGCCAGCAACGGCGTCGCGACCGCTGCGGCGGACTCCGCGATCACCGCGCTGCGCGAGCACGACGTGACCGGGCAAACCCTCGCCGAGGCCCACGGCTGGGCGCATGACGCGGTCGAAGCCCTCGCCCCGTTGCCGGACGGCTCGGTCAAGAAGGCCCTCACCCGTTTCGCCGACACGATCGTTGAACGATCCAGTTAGACGATCAAGCTAGAAAGGCTTCCATGACCAAGTTGCGATTGGCCATTGTCGGCGCGGGACCTGCGGGTATCTACGCCGCCGACATCTTGCTCAAGGCGGAACGGAACTTCGAGGTTTCGATCGACCTGTTCGACCACCTGCCGGCACCCTATGGACTTGTGCGCTACGGCGTCGCCCCGGACCACCCCCGGATCAAGGGCATCATCACGGCCCTGCGCGATGTGCTCGACCGCGGCGACATCCGCGTCTTCGGCAACGTGCGGTTCGGTATCGACATCACCCTCGACGATCTGAAGAAGCACTACAACGCCGTCATCTTCGCGACCGGGGCCGTGCGCGACGCCGACCTGGACATCCCGGGCATCGACCTGGACGGGTCCTACGGGGCCGCCCGGTTCGTGAGCTGGTTCGACGGTCACCCCGACGTGCCGCGCTCCTGGCCGCTGGAGGGCCAGGAGGTTGCCGTCATCGGCAACGGCAATGTGGCGCTCGACGTCGCACGTATGCTCGCCAAGCACGCCGACGACCTGCTGAGCACCGAGATTCCGACGAACGTCTACGAGGGACTCAAGGCATCGCCGGTGACGGATGTGCACGTGTTCGGCCGCCGTGGACCGACCTCCGTGAAGTTCACCCCGCTGGAGCTGCGGGAACTCGGCGACCTGCCCGATGTGGACATCGTCCTCTACGACGAGGACTTCGACTACGACGATGCCGCGCGGGACGCCGTGGCCAGCAACAAGCAGGTCTTCGTGATCGACAAGGTTTTGAACAAGTGGCGGGAGCGCCCGGCCGGCACGGCCAGCCGCCGCCTGCACCTGCACTTCTTCGCCAAGCCCGTAGAGATCGTCAACGACGGCGAGGGCCGGGTCGGCGCCATCCGTTACGAACGCACCACCCCCGACGGGCAGGGCGGCGTCGTCGGCACCGGCGAGATCCGCCAGCTCCCGATCCAGGCCGTCTACCGCGCCGTGGGTTACTTCGGGTCGCCGCTGCCGGGCGTTCCCTTCGACAGGAAGCACGGCGTGATCCCCAACCGGGAGGGGCAGGTTCTCTGGAAGGGCGACCCATCGTTCGGATCGAAGAGCGCCAACACGCAGCTGTACGGCGTCTACGCGACCGGGTGGATCAAACGCGGACCGGTCGGGCTGATCGGGCACACGAAGTCCGACGCCATGGAGACCGTGCGGCACCTGATCAACGACCTCGGCAACTGGTGGCGACCGGATTCGCCCTCGGAGCAGAGCATCGTGGACCTGCTCGACGAGCGAGGGGTGCAGTACACGAACCTCGACGGCTGGCACCGGCTCGACCAGCACGAGCTCGCGCTCGGCTCCGACGAGGGTCGCACGCGAGTCAAGGTCGTTCCCCGCGACGAGATGGTCACGATTTCCCGCGGCGTGAGGTAGACGCGCGTGGCGCCCTGGCTGTCGATTGTCGCCGGTCTGATCGGCGCCGCACTCGGGGTTTTCATGACCGGGATTGCCGAACGGATGCTGCGCATCCGCCGCCGCTTCGTCTGGCCGGTGCGTGCCGCGGTGACCGTGTCGACCGGCCTGCTGGTCGCCCTGGTCGTGTGGGAGTTCGGGGTCGGGTGGGAGCTGCCGGCGTATCTGTACCTGGCGCTGATCACGGTGGTGCTCAGCGTCGTCGACATCACCGAGAAGCGTCTGCCGAACGCGTTGGTCTACCCCTCGCTGATCGTGCTGCCGATACTGTTGACGCTCGCGGCGGCGGCATCCGGGGCCTGGCAGGCCCTGCTCGGGGCCTTCCTTGGCGGTGCCGCGCTGTTCGCGTTCTATCTCGTACTCGCCCTGATCTCGCCCGGCGGCATTGGCATGGGCGACGTGAAGCTGGCCACCGTGATCGGCCTTGCGCTCGGCTACCTGGGCTGGACCCCGTTTCTCGTCGGTGCTTTCGGTGCCTTCCTGATCGGCAGTCTGGTCTCGCTGGTCGCCCTGGCGCTGCGCCGGGTGACCCTGCGGAGTTCCATCCCGTTCGGGCCGTCCATGCTCGCCGGGGCCTTTCTCGGCGTGATCCTGGGCTGAAGAACCCCCGGCACGGGGGTAGGGCGATCGTGGAGACGGGGTTACGGTGACTCTGTCGTCGACCCTACGGCGAGATCGCTTCACCCGAGGAGCACCTGTGTACCCGATTTTTCCTGCCCGCAGCGCGCCTGGAGACACCTCCCGCGCGATTCCCTGAGCCACTCGAACTGATCGGCTCGAACCCGAATGACGGCCTCGCTCGCGACAATCCCACCTCGCGAGTCATTGTCATGCTGCTTTCAGTATTTCTTCAGCTTTCATTCAGCTGCCCCCAGACGGGGACCCCCTCTTCTGGGGAGTAGTGAGGTTTTCTCGGCGAACGTAACTTGTGGTCATTCGCTCGGCCGCCCTGGCCGGCCCACACAGAACGGAAAACCCGAGATGAAGTTCTACACCAAAATTCAGGCCCTCATGAACAGCCTGCGCACCGACGAAGAGGGCGCCACCGCAGTGGAGTACGGCCTCATGGTCTCGCTCATCGCCGTCGCCATCATCGTCGCGGTCACCGCGGTCGGCACAGCCCTCACGGCGTTGTTTAACGGGGTTGCGCTAGAACTCTAACCGACGCGTGCCCGGCGGAACATGATCCGCCGGAACCCCGTGCGCCGGCGGCGGCTTGCCAAGGCGAGCCGCCGCCGCCCGCACTCACCCCCGACTTTCACCCGCAACGCCAGGCCTACCCGAAGGGGCCACCAAATGATGCGTTTCCTCCATCGACGAGGCGAACGCGGCGCTGCCGCCGTGGAGTTCGCGCTCGTGCTGCCCATTCTCCTGCTGCTGGTGCTCGGCCTCATCGAGTTCAGCCGGCTCTACAACATTCAGATTTCGCTGTCCAATGCGGCCCGCGAAGGCGCCAGGAACATGGCGATTCACAACAGTCAGTCGACGGCCAAGGCCGCGGCCATCGCCGCCGCCCCGTCAATCAGCCCGAGCGTGTCGGGCGGCCAGATCTCGATCACGCCCGCGGCGTGTGCCGCCAACCAGGCCGTCACGGTCACCATCACCTACAGCGTGTCACTTCTGACCGGTTATTTCGGCACCACGCTTCCCCTGACCGGCAAAGGAGTCATGCTATGCGGTGGTTGAATCGTGGGCTTCGTTCCGAGCGCGGTGCGAGCGCTGTGATGGTCGGTATCCTGCTCGTGCCTCTGCTGGGGTTCGTGGCGATTGCAGTCGATGTCGGGGCCCTCTACGCGGAGCGCGCACAGCTTCAGAACGGCGCGGATGCCGCTGCCCTCGCCATCGCCCGCGACTGCCAGGACGGTGTCTGCACCGATCCGGCCGGCGCCGCCGCGCGCTTCACCAACGACAACGCGAATGACGGCGCCGCCAACGTGCTGGCACCGAGCATCAGCATGGCTAACAAGACCGTGACGGTCTCCGACAGCACCCGCGTCGCCGGCACCAATGCAGGGGCCATCAGTCACCCCTTCGCGCGGTTCATCGGCGTCGACCCTACGACCGTGGGCGCGACCGCCACGGCGCAGTGGGGCGGCCCGGGGTCCGGCCCCGTGCTCGCGCTCGCGCTGTCCTGGTGCGAGTTTCAGGAGTCGTTGGCGGCGTCGGGCAAACATGTGACCATCCGCACCGACACCAACAAGATCTGCAAGCACGCTCCCTCAGAGGAAGTCATCCCCGGGGGATTTGGTTGGCTTGACAACGCCAACGCCTGCGTGGCGATCGTCAACTTGAGTCTCAACCTTGACGCGGCCGGGCAGCTCTGGGTGGGCAGCGACGCCGGCGGGAGTGTGAACACCGACTGCAAGTCGAAGCTGGAAAGCCTCAAGGGCACGACGGTGCTGGTGCCGATCTATGACCGCGTTCGTGGCACGGGAACCAACGCCGAGTATCGCATCTTCGCCTTTGCCGGGTTCACCATCACCGGCTGGAACTTCCCGTCCACCAAGGTCCTCGATCCACTGGCCCCGCTCTGCCCCGCCGCAGCCCCAACAGCTCCCAAGGCTCCCAAGGACCCCAAGGCCCCTAAACCCTGCGATGAAAGCGACAAGAGCAATAACTGGAACGGCATCCAGGGCTACTTCAATAAATGGGTCTCCATCGACGGGGCGTTCGGACTGGGCGGGCCTCAACTCAACGCAACCAGCGTCAACCTAATCAAGTAGGAGCTGCAATGAAAACCCGACTCATCGGCGCGATCCTCGCGATCGTTCTGGCCATCGTTGGCACCGTCGTGCTCACCGGTTACGTGAACAGCGCCGACGCGCGAGCAGCCGACGGCGCCGAGTTCGTATCGGTCTACCTGGTCGCCGATGAGATCCCAGCCGGCACCGAGGCGAGCGCGATCACCGACCTCATCACCGCGAAGCAGATCCCGGCCCTCGCCGCGGTGCCGGGCCGGGTGACGAAGCTGAGCGACCTGAAGGGCCTGGTGGCGGACACCGCACTGATGCCCGGCGAGCAGCTGCTCGAGTCTCGCTGGGTGACGCCCGCCACGCGGGCGGCCAGCGGAGACGTCGCACTGCCGGAGGGAATGCAGGCGGTCAGCATCGCCCTTCCCGTCGAGCGGGTGGTCGGCGGCACGATCAAGCCGGGCGACACCGTCGGCGTCGTGATTTCCGCCACCATCAAAGGCGCTGACGGCGCCGAAGACACGCCAATCAGCCGGCAGGTCTTCCACAAGGTGCTCGTCACCGCGGTACGCGAGGGAACCAGTACGCCCCCTGCCGACGGAGCGGACGCGGCAGCCGAGGCAGCCGAGACCGTCATGGTCACTCTCGCTCGGCCGACCGCAGATATCCAGAAGTTGGTTTGGGGCAAGGAATTCGGCAGCGTGTGGCTCACCATCGAGCCGAAGACGGCTGATGAGACCGGTTCAGCGGTCGTCGACGGAAGCGTCGTGTTCCAATGAGCCGCCCACGACTGAGCCCCTGGCGTGACGGGGTGCTGGGGTCGGTAGCGCAGACGGCCTCGGCCGTCGGACCCGGCGAAGAAGCCCGGGATGGCAGCCCGGGCGAGATCGGGCTAGCGGATGTCACCGCACTCGACGACCGGTCGGCAGCCGATGAGCAGGAACCGTCCACCCTCGAACCCCCTACCCTCGACCCGCCCACGACCGAGGAGACTCCGGAGCCGGAGGTCATCCCGCGCCAGACCATCGCGGTGGTGGCCGCCAAGGGCGGTGTCGGCAAGACGACGATCGCGACCAACCTGGCCGTCGGCCTCGCCAAGCAGGCCCCGCTGTCGGTGGTGCTCGTCGACGCCGATGTGCAGTTCGGAGACGTGGCCATGGCCCTGTCGCTGACACCCGGACGCTTCCTGCCGGATGCCGTCACCGCCGTCGCGGCCAACGACGCCATGGTGCTCAAGGCCTACCTCACCCCGCATCCGGACGGCTACTACGTCGTGTGCGGCGCGGAGTCGCCGGCCGACGGGGACCGGGTCACTGGCGAGCAGCTCGGTCACCTGATTCGCCAACTCGCCGGGATCTTTCGGTTCGTGATCATCGACACGGCGCCCGGCCTGGGTGAACACGCGTTGGCCGCCCTCGAGGCTGCCACAGACGCCGTATTCCTCTGCGACATGTCCGTGCCGGGTGCACGCGGCCTGCGCAAGGAGCTCGCCGTTCTCGCCACCATCGGCATCCTGCCGCCGGCCCGTCATGTCGTGTTGAACTTCGCCGACCGGGTGAGCGGGCTGAGCGTGAAGGACGTCGAGGCAACGATCGGTGTGCCGGTGGACGTCGCCGTTCCCCGATCGAGCCTGGTGACGCTGTCCACGAATCGTGGCATTCCGCTGCTCCAGAACGGAAAGAAAAATCCAGCATCGGCTGCCCTCACGGAGCTGGTGCGCCGATTCGACCCCAGCGGGTCGTTCAAACGCGGTCGCTTGCATCGAAGGGTGGTTGTCGCATGAAACTGACCGACCGAGTGGAGGCGGCACGCCGCGATGGTCCACTGCACAAGCTCGACAAGAAGACCGGCAACGGCAACCTCTCTGCATCGAGGGCGGTGACGGACGTTGCCCTTCAACCCTCCACCGAGGCCACAGCTGCACCGGAGGCTCAGGCTCCCGCTCCGGAACCCGCGCCCATCCCGGCGCCGCCGCTTGACCCACTGGCAGAACTCAAGGAACGGGCGGCACAGGAACTTTTCGGCCGTATCGGCACGCGCCTGAACGACCCGAGCCTGAGTGAGGAACAGCTGCACTCGTATGCCAGGGCCGAACTCGGCAGCATCGTCGCCGCCGAACAGGTTCCGCTCAGTCCGGAGGAGCGCACCCGGCTGATCGCCGAGATCGGTGCCGACGTGCTCGGGCTCGGCCCGCTGGAGGCACTGCTCGCCGACGTCGGCGTGACCGAGATCATGGTCAACGGCCACGAGCAGATCTTCGTCGAGCGTGACGGCCAGCTCAGTCGCAGCGCTGCCCGCTTCACCAGCGAGGCCCAGCTGCGCCGGGTGATCGAGCGCATAGTGTCGAAGGTCGGGCGCCGCATCGACGAGTCGTCGCCGCTGGTGGACGCGCGCCTCGCCGACGGCTCGCGGGTGAACGCGATCATCCCGCCGCTCGCGGTCGACGGCTCCTCGCTCACGATCCGCAAGTTCGCGCGCGAACCTTTCACCGTGAACGACCTGGTCGGCTTCGGCACGCTGAGCGCCGAGATGGCCCAGGTGCTGGATGCCTGCGTGAAGGCCAAACTCAACATCATCGTCTCCGGTGGCACCGGAACCGGGAAGACGACGCTGCTCAACGTGCTCTCCGCCTACATCCCCTCCAATGAGCGCATCATCACCATCGAGGACGCGGTGGAGCTGCAGCTACAGCAGGACCATGTGATCCGGCTGGAGTCCCGGCCGGCCAACATCGAGGGTAAAGGCGAGGTCACCATCCGTGACCTCGTGCGCAACTCCCTCCGGATGCGGCCGGACCGAATCGTGATCGGCGAGTGCCGCGGTGGCGAGAGCCTGGACATGCTGCAGGCGATGAACACCGGGCACGAGGGATCGATCTCGACCGTTCACTCGAACTCGCCGCGCGACGCGATCGCCCGGCTCGAAACCCTCGTGCTGATGGCCGGAATGGACCTGCCGCTGCGCGCCATCCGAGAGCAGATCTCGTCGGCGATCGATGTGATCATCCAGATCACCAGACTCAAGGACGGCACCCGTCGGGTCACGCACGTGACGGAGGTCCAAGGCATGGAGGGTGACATCGTCACCCTGCAGGACGCCTTCGTCTTCGACTACAGTGCCGGCGTCGACGAGGCCGGACGCCTGCTCGGCCACGCGGTGGCGACCGGGGTGCGGCCCCGGTTCGCCGACAAATTCCGGGACCTCGGAATTCCGTTGTCCCCGAGCGTGTTCCAGGCCAACCTCGTCACCCGGAGCCAGAGATGAATGAGCTGGCCCTCTACGGAGGAATCGCCGCCGCGCTGATCGCCCTGTTCGTGATCGTCTTCCTGGTGATCGCACCACCACGGCCCCGGGTGCCGCTGGAACGCCGTCGAGCGCCGGGTGCGGTGGACACGTCGACCCTCACCCGGGTGACCGACCGCACGGTCGAGGCCATCGAGGGGGCGATCCTTCGTCGCGGCCGCGCGCCGTTCACCGCGGAGGAACTGGAACAGGCCAGCATCCGGATGCAGCCGTCCGGCTTCGTGCTCATGGTGCTCTCGACGTCGACCGTGCTGGCCCTGACCGGCCTGCTCTTGGGGAACGGCACCTTCTGGGCGATACCGCTCCTGGCGACCTTCGCGGCGCTCGGCCCGATCGGAGCGAAGGTGTTTCTTCACGTGCGGGCGGGGCAGCGTCGCGCAAAGTTCGCGGAACAGCTCGACGAAACCCTTGCGCTTCTGGCCGGCGGCCTGCGGGCCGGTCACAGCCTGCTGCGGGCGGTGGACGCGGCCTCCCAGGAGACGCCGTCGCCGTCGGCGGACGAGTTGGCTCGGGTCGTGAACGAGACTCGCATCGGCCGGGACCTCGGTGATGCTCTCGACAACACCGCCACCCGGATGCGGAGCGAGGACTTCCAGTGGGTGGCGCAGGCGATCGCCATCAACCGTGAGGTCGGCGGCAACCTGTCCGAGGTGCTCGACCGGGTGGGCCACACCATCCGGGAACGCAACGAGATCCGTCGCCAAGTGAAGTCGCTCGCCGCCGAGGGAAAGATGTCAGCCTGGGTGCTGATCCTCTTGCCGATCGGGGTGTTCACGTTTCTGCTGCTGACGCAGCCGAACTACTTCGCCGGCTTCTTCGGCAGCATCTGGGGCATCGCCGCCCTGGTCGTCGCCGCCATCCTGCTCGTCGCCGGCTCATTGTGGATGATGGCCGTCGTCAAGGTCAAGTTCTAGGAGAATCCAGTGCCTTCACTCATCGCAATCCTTGCCTCGCTGGCCGTTGCCGGCGGGTTCGCGGTCCTGGTCGGCATCCTCGTCGGCGGTCGCGCCGCCAAGCCGATCACCGACATCGGGGATGCAGGTCTAAACCTCGTCGGGACGACCGCAGCGCGCGTCAGACGGGGTCGAACGATGCGCGAACTGGCCCCCCGAGGGTACCTCGGGATGCTCGAACGCAGGCTGGCGCTCGCCGGTCGGCCCCCGGCCTGGACCATCGACAAGATCCTCATCGCCAAGCCGCTCGCGGGCACCGCCGGTGCGCTCCTGGCGCTCCTGTGGATCAGCGGGGACCCGGTCCCGACGCGATTCGTGCTCGGTGCGCTCCTTGTGGTTCTGTGCTTCTTCGTGCCCGACCTTCTCCTGATCAGCCGCGGGCAGGAGCGACAAGAGAAGATCCAGAACGCCCTGGCCGACACCCTTGACCAGATGACGATCGCCGTGGAGGCCGGTCTGGGCTTCGAAGCGGCGATGGCCAAGGCGGCAACGAACGGCAAGGGGCCGCTCGCGGAGGAATTCATCCGCACCCTGCAGGACATGAGCATCGGCCGCACCCGAACGCACGCCTATCAGGCGCTCGGCGACCGCACCTCGTCATCGGACCTGCGCCGGTTCACCCGGTCGGTCATCCAGGCCGACACCTACGGCATCGCGATCGCGGACGTGCTCCGGGTGCAGGCCGGGGAAATGCGCCTGCGCCGCCGTCAGCGCGCCGAAGAGAAGGCGATGAAGATCCCGGTCAAGGTGCTCTTCCCGCTCATCTTCTGCATTCTGCCGGTGCTGTTCATCGTGCTGCTCACCCCAGCCGTGCTGAGCATGATCGAAGCGTTCTCCTGAACATCGCCGGAGCCGAACGCGCTCCTAACGAATTCGACGGAGATTCTGCTGTAAAAACACGCTTAAAGGCATTTCCGCGGCGAAATCGGCAAAATCTCCGTCGAATTGGTGAATGCAGGCGTGGGACTAGCGGAAGTTGACGAACTGCAGGGCCACGTCGAGGTCTTTGCCCTTGAGCAGGGCCATGGTGGCCTGCAGGTCGTCGCGGCTCTTCGAGCTGACCCGCAGCTCGTCGCCCTGGATCTGGCTCTTGACGCCCTTGGGGCCCTCGTCGCGGATGATCTTGTTGATCTTCTTCGCATTTTCCTGGTCGATCCCTGCCTTCATCGAGGCCTCGATCCGGAATTCCTTGCCCGAGGCGAAGGGATCGCCAGCGTCCAGGCTGCGCAGGGAGATGCCGCGCTTGATCAGCTTGGATTCGAAAACCTCGAGGATGGCCTTGACGCGCTCCTCGGAGTTGGCCTTCATGAGCACCTTCTCGCCGCTCATCTCGATCGAGGCGCCGACATTCTTGAAATCGTAGCGCTGTGCGACCTCTTTGTGCGCCTGGTTGAGGGCGTTGTCGACCTCCATCGGGTCTACCTTGCTGACGATGTCGAACGTTGAGTCTGCCATGCCTGCAATAGTACCCAGTGGGTGCCTATTCGCCCGGCCGGGCGGTGCTGGAGCGCACGAGGAGCTCGAATGGCATGGGGGTGTTCAGGGACGAGAGCTGGTTCTGGCCCGGACGCAGCCGGTCCAGCAGGATCTCGACGGCCTTCTCGCCCTGCCCCTGCGGAAACTGGGCGATCGTGGTGAGGCCGAAGAAGTCCGCGAGTTCGTGGTCATCGATTCCGATCACGGACACGTCCCGCGGCACGACGAGGCCGAGGTCCCGTGCGGCAAGGATGACTCCGATCGCCATCTCGTCTGAGCCGGCGAAAACGGCGCTCGGCCGACCGTGCGGGTTGCCAAGAAGTTGTGTGGCCGCTTGGTAGCCGCTTTTCATCGTGAAGTCCGCAGGCTTGAACAATTCGGCAGTTGGAGTGATTCCGGCTGCCGTCAGGGCTAACTCATAGCCGACCCGGCGGTTGGTTGGAAGATGGAAATCCCGGTCGACGTCCTCATTTCCCCCGATGTGTGCGATCCGTGTGTGGCCCAGGGAGAGCAGATGTTCCGTGGCGAGCCTGGCCACGGCAACATCGTCGATCGTGAGCGTGCGAACACCCTCGATCGGGCCGCCGACGCCGACCAGAGGCTTGTCGAGTGCGTGCAGGGTGGCGACTTCGGTCGTGGTCAGTTCGAGGGAAATCGCGATGACAGCATCCACTCTCTGACGCAGCAGGAAATGGTTGAACACGATGCGGCGCTCGCCTCCGCCGCCGGTCAGGCTGAACAGGGTGAGGTCATAGCCGTTCTTCAGAAGGGATTTCTGAGCACCCTCGACAACGCTGGAGAAGAACCAGCGGTCAAGGAACGGAACGACGACACCGATGTTCTTCATCCGGCCGGAGGCGAGACTCGATGCCGTGGAGGAGACGACGTAGCCGAGTTCCCCGGCGGATGCTTCGACCTTTAAACGGGTGGCAGGGGACACATGGCCGTTGCCGCTGAGTGCGCGCGAAACAGTGGCGGTAGAGACGCCCGCGTGGCGGGCGACGTCATCGATGCCTACCATGAGGTTCCTATCGGGAATGAAGTTGAGTCATCTCCGATCATATCCACCGTCCGATAGGTACCGGACGTGCCGATTTCTCACTGGGGACCAAAACCTTGTATTCTGACTGAGCGTCTCCGGTCACGTGTTTTGCATATGGTCGGGTGCGTACTGGCAAGTTACCCAAGTGGCCAAAGGGATCTGACTGTAAATCAGCCGTCTTAGACTTCGGGGGTTCGAATCCCTCACTTGCCACTCTCTCTTCCGCATCATTTAGCGTTGCACCATGACCACACGTGCCTCAGCCGGATTGCTTCGCCTCGCCCAGGACACCGCGCTCGCCGCGGGGCAACTGGCTGCCCGGCGGAGAACTGTTGGGGTGCAGGTCGCCGCGTCGAAGTCCGCCCCGGAAGACGTCGTGACCCTGGCCGACCGGGAAACCGAGTCGCTGATTCGGGCTCTCCTGGCCGACGCCCGGCCCGATGACGGTTTCTTCGGCGAGGAGTCGGCGGCCACCCGCGGCACATCCGGCCTGACCTGGGTCGTGGACCCGATCGACGGCACCGTCAACTACCTCTACGGTTTTCCGGCCTGGGCGGTCAGTATCGCCGTCGTCGAGGGTGACCCCGATCCGGCCACCTGGACCACTCTGGCCGGCGCCGTCTACAACCCGACCGGTGACGAGCTGTTCACCGCGGCAGCAGGTGACGGGGCGTGGCTGGGCGCCCACCGGCTGCAGGTGCCGACGGACGTGCCGCTGTCGCTGGCGTTGCTGGGCACCGGTTTCTCCTATCGCGCGGCCGAAAGAGAGCGGCAGGCGGACGTCGTGCGGGGCCTGATCGGCGAGGTACGGGACATCCGTCGCATCGGGTCGGCCGCACTCGACCTGTGTTCGGTTGCCGCCGGGCGGTTGAACCTCTATTACGAGCGCGGGCTGAGCCCCTGGGACCACGCGGCCGGCGCGCTGGTGGCGCGCGAGGCCAGCGCTCGAGTCGGTGGCTTCGGAGCCGACCGCGAGGGTATGGGCCTGCTCATTGCCGGGGCTCCCGACCTTTATCGGGTCTGCCAACCCCTTCTGGCCAAACTTTTCGATGACTTCATGGCCGACGCGGAAGCGTAGGCGACTGAACCGCTTCGAACGAGACGGATGCCGCGGAAACACCGGTGACCGACGTGCTCGTGGCGGCCCGGAGAGATCGCCGGAAACGGAGGCAGTGCCCCTTTTTCGGGTGTCATTCTGCTTCGAAGAGTAGGGATAACCGGCCTCCGGGCGGTAGCCTGTACTGATTCGTTACTTTGGTTGAGGCCAAGACGACTATCTTCAACCGTCCAATGCGCCGAAAGAACCGATCCTTTGCTCCCTCACTCCTCTAGCTCGGCTGCCTCGGTGCCGGGTGTGAGTGACCCTGCAACGAAGCCCCTCACGCGTCGCGAACTGCGCGAGCGCGAGCGGATGTCCGTCCCAGTGCTGGACATTCCAGGCTCCGCGGTCACCGACGCGCCGACCGCCGCCGATCCCGCTGGTGCCGGGCCGTTGACGCCGGACCTCGACCTTCTGGGCGCCGCGAGCCTCGCTGAACCCGAATTCGAGTCCGTGACGATCGCTGACTCGGACCGCCTGATCGCCGCGCCGGCCGCCGCCGACGCTCCGGTCTCCGACGTGGACCGGCTGCAGACGGCCAGCTCCGCCGTCACGACGTCCACGGAGATCCCCTTCCCCACCCGGGCGCAGCGCCGCGCGGAACAGCCCGCCTCCCGCCCCCGCCGCGCATCGGCCCGGGAGCGACTGGCGCCCGCCGTTCACCCGGCCGCCGCCACCACGCCGGCACCCCGGCCCCGCACCACCGCGACGGCCCCCGCCAATCGGGTGCGTAAGTTCGCCACGACGGGGGTCACGATGGTCGCCATGGCCTTCGTCGCCCTGATGGCCGTGGCCACCTCCCTGCCGGCCGAGGCGCTGCTGTCCTCTGCCGATGTGCAGGCCGCCGCCTACAACGCGAAGCTGAGCGCCCAGGGCGAACCTGCCCAGTCGCTCTCCATGACCGGCGGAGCGGACACCATCTCGGTCGAGCGTGACGGCTACGAGTCGAAGACCATCGCCGAGGTCGCAGCGGCCAGCGGCATCCGGATGGAAGCGACCTTCACGAACAACCCGAACGGCACCGTGCAATGGCCCTTCTCGGTGGGCGTGCACATCGGTGACGAGTTCGGCTTCCGCGACTGTGCGGGCTGCTCCTCCAACCACGGCGGCCAGGACTTCAACCCGGGCCTCGGCGCGCCGATCCAGTCGATCGCCGACGGCGTCGTGCGCTACGCCCAAGACGGCGAAGGCAGCCTCGGCGTGCACATGATCATCGACCACATGATCGACGGCGAGCTCGTCTCCAGCGTTTACGCGCACATGATCCACGGCTCGATGCTCTTCAAGACCGGCGACGTCATCACGGTCGGCCAGGTCATCGGCCAGGTCGGCGACACCGGAATGTCCACCGGCCCGCACCTGCACTTCGAGATCCGCGTCGGCGGCAAGGACGGCACCAAGGTCAACCCGCTCGTCTGGCTGTACGCCAACACGAACTAGTTCGACCCCGACACAGGCCAGCTGGAACTAGCCGGCCGCCTCGGCCTTGGTCTCGTCCTCGTCCTCAGGCTCGGTCACTGGCGCGGACTTGGGCGGGGACTCGGCGGCCCGGGCGCGGCCGATGGCCGCGAGGAGGCCCTCTGGCAGTGCCAGCTGCGACAGCCCGGCGATCTCGAGCAGGTGGGTCTCTCCGCTGCCGTTGGGCTCCATGGCCAGGACCTGGTCGTGCAGGCCCTCCATTTTCAGGTCGAGGCGATTGGCGGCATCCGCCGCCTGCTTGAGGTCGCCCACCAGATCCACCGGAACCGCCCCGTGGTACTTGTAATAGATCTTGTGCTCGAGACTCGCCCAGAAGTCCATCGCGACCGTTCGGATCTGGATCTCGACCGTGACCTCGTCGACCCGGTCGGACAGGAAGACGGGGATGTCGACGATCAGGTGCAGGCTCTTGTAACCGTTCGGCTTCGGGGCGGCGATGTAGTCCTTGACCTCGAGCACCGTGACGTCGAGTTGGCTGGTGAGCATGTCGAGAATGCGGTACGTGTCCGAGATGAAGCTGCAGGTGATGCGGATGCCGGCGATGTCTTGGATCTGGGCGCGAATGTCGTCGAGGACGAGCGGGCAGCCCTTGCGGACGGCCTTCTTCAGGATCCCGTCGGGCGTCTTTAGCCGAGAGTTGACGTGCTCGATCGGGCTGTAGTCGTGGATGGAGGCGAACTCCTCCTTCAAGATGTTGATCTTCGTCATCATCTCGTCGGTCGCGAACTTGTATGCCAGCATGAACCGGGTCAGTTCTGTCGTGAGCTCGCGAGGTTCGGCGAGATCCCCGCGCGTCGGGGCCGCCTGGTCGGCTTCGGGTTCGGTGTTGGGGTCGGTGCCGGGTCCCGGTTCGGTTCCGTGTTCGGTTCCGCTGTCGATCCCCGTGCCGGTCACTGCTACTCCTTCTATGCGCTCCCCGTTCAGGCGACGCCCTTCGATTGTCCCATGGCGGCGCTGCGGGGTCACTGATCGCGTCGCCGGAGCACGCGGCATCCGTCGCCTTCGAGCGCCGTTCTGCCCCGTGCCCCGAACGAATTCGACGGAGATTTTGCTCTAGAACTGGGTTTTGAGTTCTAAACCGGCCGTTTCGGGCAGAATCTCCGTCGAATTCGTTTGGGCAAACGCCCCGAGGGTGGGGGCTAGGCGCGCAGCCAGACGGTGGTGTCGCCGGGGAGCGTGTTGCCGGGCAGCGGGCCGCTGGCGAGGAGGAGTTCGCCGGCAGGCAGAGGCACGGATTCCGCGCCCGTGTTCGCGACGACCGTCACCGCGCCGTTGCGCAGCGCCACGATCTCGTCAGCGTGGCCGTCCAGCCACTCCACCGAGCCCAGCCCGAGGGCGTGCTCCCGGCGCAGGCCCAGGGCCAGCGTGTACAACTCGAGGGTGGAGCCGGCGACGCCGACCTGCGCGTCGCGGGCGAGGCCCGCCCACTCGTCCGGCTGCGGCAGCCAGCTCTCGGCCGAGGGGCCGAAGCCGTAGGAGGGAGCGGCGGCTTCCCAGGGGAGCGGCACGCGGCATCCGTCACGGCCGTAGCGCTCTCCGTTGGTGCGAAACCAGGTGGGGTCTTCGCGTGCGGAGTCGGGCAGGTGGATGACCTCGGGTAGACCCAGTTCCTCGCCCTGGTAGAGGTAGCTGGAGCCGGGCAGCGCGAGCATGAGCGCTGAGGCGGCCCGGGCCCGGTGCAGGCCGATCACGCTGTCGGGCAGGTCGGGCGTCGTCGGCCCGATACCGTGGCCCTGCAGGTTCTCGTGGTTGAGCGCGAGCCGGGAGGCGTGGCGCACGACGTCGTGGTTGGAGAGCACCCAGGTGCTCGGGGCACCAACTGCGCCGAACGCAGCGAGGGAATCGTCGATGACGCGGCGGAGGGCCGGGCCGGCCCAAGCCGTCTCGAGGTAGGCGAAGTTGAAGGCCTGGTGCATCTCGTCGGGGCGCACCCATTCGGCGACGTGGCTGAGCGGATCGACCCAGGCCTCGGCCGCGAGGATGCGGTCGCCCGGGTACTCGTCGAGGATGAGGCGCCAGTCGCGGTAGATCTCGTGCACACCGTTCTGGGCCCAGTAGGGCGCGGTTTCGGGCCACTCGGTGATGATGCCTGGCCCCTCCGTCGAGGCACCGCCCATGCTGCCGCCCGCGACCGGAGGCGTGTAGTCGGGAAGACCGGTCGCTTTGATCATGCCGTGCGCGACGTCCACCCGAAAACCGTCCGCCCCGCGGTCGAGCCAGAACCGGAGCACATCGCGGAATTGCGCCTTCACCCATTCGTTGTCCCAGTCGAAGTCGGGTTGTGTGGTGTCGAAGAGGTGCAGGTACCACTGGCCGGGAGTGCCGTCCGGGTTCGTGACGCGGGTCCAGGCATTGCCGCCGAAGACGGAATCCCAGTTGTTCGGGGGAAGGTCGCCGTGTTCGCCCTGGCCATCACGGAAGATGTAATGCGCGCGCTCCTCACTGCCCTCGGCTGCGGCGAGGGCAGCTTTGAACCATGGATGCTCACTTGAGGAGTGGTTTGGCACGAGGTCAACGATCACGCGGATGCCCAGCTCGTGTGCCGTGTGCTGCAGGGTGTCGAAGTCATCGAGCGTGCCGAAGAGAGGGTCGACATCGCAATAATCGGCCACGTCGTAACCAGCGTCGTTTTGCGGTGACGTGTAGAACGGCGAGAGCCAGATGGCGTCTATCCCGAGAGCCCGGAGAGCAGGGAGACGATTGGTGATGCCGGTTAGATCGCCCATCCCGTCACCGTTGGCGTCCGCAAAGGACCGAGGATAGATCTGATAGATAACTGCGGTTCGCCACCACTCTGAGCCTGTCATGAAAAGAAACCCTACGGCATTTTCGTGACTATGGAAGCGCTTGCAGGCCTGCGGGCTGTGCGCATCACCTGCTCAAGATTCAGATCCGACTATTTCAGTTGTCAATGGTTCCGATACTTGCTATAAATGTAAACGCTTGCATAAATTTTCAATGTCCTGAGAAAGGCACACCAATGATGGTGAACATGAAAGGTCTCGTCGCTGCCGGCGCAGTAGTGATCGCAGCGTCCCTCGCATTGTCCGGATGCTCCGGCGGGGCCTCCCCGCAGGGTGGCGAGGGCGATAAAGCCGCCGCCAACACCTTGACGGTTTGGGTCGATGCCGACCGCGGCGCGGTCCTCAAAGACGCGGCGGCGGCATTCACGAAGGAATCCGGCGTCAAGGTAAAACTCATCCAGAAGGACTTCCCCAAGATCCAGGAAGAGTTCATCGCCCAGGTTCCGACCGGCAAGGGCCCCGACATCACGATCGGCGCCCACGACTGGATCGGGAACCTCGTCTCGAACGGCGTGCTCAAGCCCGTTGAACTCGGCGATACGACCGCTGACTTCCAGCCGGTCGCCGTCACCGCGATGACCTTCGAGGGCAAGACCTACGGTGTCCCCTACTCGATCGAGAACATCGCCCTCCTCCGCAACACGGCCCTGGCGCCGACCGCGCCGGCGACGTACGCGGACATGGTCGCCGCCGGCACCGCCGCCGGCACTGAGTTCCCGTTCCTCGTGCCCGTTGGACCGGAATCGGACCCGTATCACCTGTACCCGTTCCAGACCTCGTTCGGCGCCCCCGTGTTCGGCACCAACTCCGACGGCAGCTATAACGCCGAAGACCTCTCGATCGGCAACGCCGGTGGAGAGGCCTACGCGGCCTGGCTCGCATCCGAAGGCGCCGCAGGGCACCTCAGCGTAAACATCACCAACGACATCGCCAAAGAGAAGTTCAACGCCGGCGCATCGCCGTTCTTCCTCTCCGGTCCGTGGAATGTCCCGGATGCCCAGAAGGCCGGCATCGACGTCGCGATCGACCCGATCCCGACCGCCAGCAGCAACCCTGCCCAGCCGTTTGTCGGCGTGCAGGGCTTCTTCGTGAGTGCGAAGACCAAGAACGCTCTCGCTGCCAATGAGTTCCTGGTGAACTACATCGGCTCCGAAGAGGTGCAGACCGCGCTCTACGAGGTCGGCGGGCGCCCGCCCGCGCTGACCAGCGCCTTCAAGGCAGCTGCCGCCGACCCGATCACCGCCGGTTTCGGTACGGTCGGAGCAACCGCCGTTCCGATGCCGAACATCCCGCAAATGGGCAAGGTCTGGCAGTTCTGGGGCGTGACCGAGGCCGCGATCATCGCGGGCGAGGGTGACCCGGCAGCGCTGTGGCAGAAGATGACCGGCGAAATCCAGGGCGCCATCGCGAAGTAACACCGTGTGCCCGGCTCCATCAGGGGGCCGGGCACAGCGTGCTCCCTCACCGCACATCAGGCAAGGTTGCCGGCAGGCGCCAGAGAACGGACGAAGATGCCCACCCCACGAACAGGTCGCGATCGCACCGTGCGCGACAACTCGCTGGTCACCCAGTGGAGGCAATCCAAGCGGGCGGGACGAATTGCCGAGGCGGCGTCCGTCGGGATCAAGATTCTCCTGGTGAAAATTCTGCTCCTCGGTATCGTCGACGCAATCAGCGTCTACGCCCTCTTTGTGCTCTTCCTGAAACAGGACTGGGTCGTCTTCGGACTCGTTCTGGCAGTCACCCTGATCGTCAACTGGATCTACTTCAGCAAAAACGCTCTGCCGGCCAAGTACCTCACCCCCGGCCTGATCTTCCTCGTGATCTTCCAGATCTTTGTTGTGGGCTATTCCGGCTACATCGCGTTCACGAACTACGGCACCGGGCACAACAGCACCAGGGCGGACGCGGTCGCATCACTCATCGCCTCCGCGCAGCAACGAGTGCCGGACTCGGTCGCGTATGACATCACCGTGATCGAGCAATTGGGTGCCTACAGCCTCCTCGTCACCGACCCTGACGGCCGGATCAGCGTCGGCAGCGCCGACGCGCCCCTGCGTGAAGTCACCGATGCCGAGACGGATGCCGACGGCGTCGCCACCGCACTTCCCGGCTACACCTCGCTCAAGTTCAGCGACATCGCTGCCAATCAAGAGGTCATCGCGGCCCTCTCGGTGCCGCTCACCGACGACCCGAACGAGGGGGTGCTCCGCACCCCGG
Source organism: Cryobacterium sp. M23 (assembly GCF_002929655.1). NCBI lineage: Bacteria > Bacillati > Actinomycetota > Actinomycetes > Micrococcales > Microbacteriaceae > Cryobacterium > Cryobacterium sp. M23. The sequence continues at coordinate 24,147 of NZ_PJJV01000068.1, read as the reverse complement.
ACGGCTCAAAGGCCTATCTCTACCTGTCCGATCTGGTCTACGACGAGGCCGCGAGAACGATGACGAACACCACGACGAACGTCGTCTACGCCGAGGACGGCACGGTCGGGGCGTTCGCCGCGGAGGACGGTACCGAACTGCGCCCCGGTTGGAAGGTTGAGGTCGGATTCGATAACTTTGCCCGTGCGTTCGGCACGGAATCCATTCGGGGGCCGCTGATCAACGTGACCCTGTGGACCTTCGCCTTCGCTTTCCTTTCTGTCGCCACCACGTTCGCGCTCGGGCTCTTCCTGGCGCTGGTCTTCAATGACCTGCGGATGCGCGGACGCAACGTCTACCGCGTCGTCTTGATTCTTCCCTACGCGTTCCCGGCATTCCTGTCCGCGCTGGTCTGGGCGGGACTGCTCAACCCGCAGTTCGGCTTCGTCAACCAGGTGCTGTTCGGCGGGGCGGAAATACCCTGGCTCACAAACGAGTGGCTGGCCAAATTCAGCATCATCTTCGTGAACCTGTGGCTCGGCTTTCCCTACATGTTCCTGGTCTGCACGGGTGCTCTTCAGTCGATTCCCGGCGAGTTGCAGGAGGCAGCAACGGTCGACGGGGCGCGGCCCTGGCAGGTGTTCCGGCTGATCAAGCTTCCGCTGCTGCTCGTGTCGGTGGCCCCGCTGCTCATCTCGTCGTTCGCGTTCAACTTCAACAACTTCAACCTCATCTACATGCTCACCAATGGCGGGCCGAGAGACGTTACCGCGGGAGTGAATGTCGGTGCGACCGACATCCTCATCTCGATGGTCTACAAGGTCGCCTTCGTCGGTGCGAACCGCGACTACGGATTGGCGAGTGCGTTCTCCATCATCATTTTCCTGCTGGTCGCGATCGTGTCGATCATCAGCTTTAGGCAGACCAAGGCACTAGAGGAGCTGAACTGACATGCAGGTCAACAATCGGGAGGCAAGCGACCGCATCGTCGCGCGAAAGTCGTCATTCCAGTTCAAGCGCTGGTTCAGAGCAACGGGATGGCGCCACCTGATCGGCGTGTTCATGGCCGTGTTCTCGGCGTTCCCCCTTGTCTACGTGCTCTCGGCAGCGCTGCAACCCGGTGGCACCCTGATCACGGCAAATGGGCTATTCAGCGAGGTGAGCCTCGGCAGCTTTGTGACGCTCTTCAACCTGCCCCAACAGCCATACGCCGCCTGGTACGGCAATACCCTGATCATCGGAGTGATCACCTCGATCGGCACGGTGTTTTTGGGGGCCCTTGCGGCGTATTCCTTCTCCCGTATGCGTTTTTTCGGTCGCCGGGGGGGACTGCTCACGCTCGTATTGTTGCAGATGTTTCCCCAACTGTTGGCTGTCGTCGCGATATTCCTCCTGCTCAACGGCATCTCTGATATCTTCCCGGCGATCGGACTGGACTCGCAGGTCGGCCTGATCATGGTCTACCTCGGCGGGGCTCTTGGGGTGAACACCTACCTGATGTACGGATTTTTCAACACGATTCCCGCTTCGATCGACGAGGCCGCCAAGTTGGACGGTGCTGGTCACGCTCGCATCTTCTTCACGATCATCCTGCGACTGGTCGCACCCATTTTGGCGGTCGTCGGCCTCCTCTCCTTCATCGGCACGACGAACGAGTTCGTCATCGCGAGCATCGTGCTGATCAGCCCGGAGAATCAGACCCTCGCGGTGGGCCTCTACCAGTTCGTGTCTCAGAAATTCTCCACCAACTACTCGGTCTTCGCGGCCGGCGCCGTGCTCGCGGCCCTGCCCGTGATGGCCCTGTTCCTCTGGCTGCAGAAGTACATCGTCGGTGGCCTGACCGCCGGATCGGTGAAGTAGGGCGCGCATGCTCCCGCACCACGACGGGTCGGCCCTGTACGTCTCCGACCAGGCGCCGCGGCCGGGCGACACGGTCGGCGTGCGGGTGCGGGTGCCGGAGGCGTGGGGCGCCGTCGCATCCGTGCACGTGCGTTCGACGCCCGACCGGGAACCGCGCTTCCACGAGGCCCGCCTGCTCGGCGCGGCGGAGGGCTGGCGGTGGTGGGAGGCCGAGGTCGAGATCCTGAACCCGGTCAACGGCTACCGGTTCCTGATCAACCGGGCCGACGGCGGGCACTGGTGGCTGAACGCCGCCGGGGCGCATTCCTTCGAGACCGTCGACGCGGAGGACTTCAAGCTGCTCAGCCATCCGGCACCGCCGGACTGGGCCGCGTCGACCGTGATGTACCAGATCTTCCCGGATCGTTTCGGGCGTTCCACGGCCGCCGCGCTGCGCGAGAAGCCGGCCTGGGCTGTGCCCGCGGCGTGGGGCGACCCGGTGGCGGCGGAGCAACCGACCCGTTCGCACCAGTTCTACGGTGGGGACCTCGACGGCATCGTCGTGCACCTGGACCACCTCGAACGGCTCGGCGTCACCCTGCTCTACCTGACGCCCGTGTTCCCGGCCGGCTCAAGCCACCGCTACGACGCGCGGAGCTTCGACGTGGTCGACCCGGCACTGGGCGGCGACGCTGCCCTCGTGCGGCTGGTCGAGGCTGCCCACGAGCGGGGCTTCAAGGTGATCGGCGACCTCACCTCGAACCACTCCGGCAACCGGCACGAGTGGTTCCGGGCGGCGCACCGCACCCCGGGTGCCGTCGAGAGCGCCTTCTACTACTGGCTCGACGACCGGCACGAGGACTACGCGTCCTGGCTCGACGTGCCCAGCCTGCCGAAGTTCAACTGGTCCTCGATCGAGCTGCGCCGCCGGTTCATCGAGGGGCCGCAGTCGGTGGTGGCGAAGTGGCTGCGGGCCCCGTACCACCTCGACGGCTGGCGCATCGATGTGGCGAACATGACCGGCCGCCTGCAGGGAGAGGACCTGAACGCCCTGGTGCGGCAGACCATCCGTCGCACCATGATCGCGGAGAATCCCGACACCATCCTGCTCGGCGAATCGACCAATGATGCCTCGGACGACTTCCAGGGTGACGGCTGGCACGGCGCGATGACCTATACGACCTTCACCCGACCGGTGTGGAGCTGGCTCTCGAAACCGCACAGCCCCTCGACGTTCTTCGGGCTGCCCTACGGCACCATCCCGCTGACCGACGGGCGGGCGTTCGTGGACGCTCACCTCCGGTTCACGGCCGGCTACCCCTGGCGCACTCGCCTGGCCACCATGAACGCTCTCGACACGCACGACACTCCAAGGTTCCGCACCCATGCGATCGACGGGGGAGTGGCCGTCGCCTTCGGGCTGAGCGCGACCCTGCCGGGCATCCCGGTGGTCTTCGCCGGCGACGAATTCGGCCTGGCCGGCGACGACGGCGAGGGCTCGCGCACGCCCATGCCGTGGGATACGGCGGGCGACTCCGAGGTGGCGGCCACAATCGACCTGTACGCGGCGCTGATCCGCTTGCGCACCGCCCACCCGGCCCTGAACGGCGGCGGGATGCGCTGGGTGCACGTGGGCGCCGATGTGCTCGTCTACGTGCGCGAGTGTGCGGAGGAGTCGGTGCTGTTGGTCGCGGCCCGCGCCGCGTGCGCGGTGACACTGCCGCTCGGGGCCGTGGCAGGAGAGCCGACCCGGCTCCTGGGCGACGCCGCCGTCAGCGTGGCGGGCGGGCGCATCCGTCTGGAAACGGACGGGCCGAGCTTCACCGCGTGGGCGCTGCCGGGGGTTTCGGTGCCCGATTCCGCCCCACGGTCATCGAGCCGGCCGACTTGGTGATAATATTTACCGGTTGCCAAAATTTGGCTTGGTTTTCGTTCACACGGATGCTTCGCCCCCTTAGCTCATTGGTAGAGCACTTCCTTGGTAAGGAAGAGGTAGTGGGTCCGATTCCCACAGGGGGCTCTGGCTTGGAAGCTCTTGCAGCCGACAGGTCGTGGCGGGGTAGCTCAGTTGGTTAGAGCACACGGCTCATAATCGTGGTGTCGCGGGTTCAATTCCCGCTCCCGCTACACATAAAGGCCCTTTGACCAGGAATTCTGTCGGTCACTGGGCCTTTCTTTTTGATCGGATGCCACCCAGCTCTGCTCTAGACTCCGGTCTAGGTCTGAGTTTCGGGCAATGCTTCGTTGCGCGTCCATTCGGTCCCGCGTCTCGCAACATATCGGTGAAGGACGGCCAGGAACTTGCCGAGCGACCACTGGGACACGTGTGAGCGGGATTTCCTTACGGATGGGCCAAATGCGACTCCTGCCAGAGTGGGCCGCGCAGTCCGGTTTCGAGGAGGAGGTCCCGTAGGAGTTTCCCCTAGGACGCTCCCGCAGGGGTGGCGGCACCTCAACACATCGACCCCTGAAATCTACATCGCCAGGGGCCAGTGAGAGGGCGGTCGAGAGCAGGGTGTAGGGGAGCGCCGACGGGTGGCTATTCGTAGATTTCGACCTGACCGGCGAATTCCAGCTCGACCTGGGCGACGCCCTCGTACAGCGTGATTTCACCCATCGTGCACAAAGTCGTTCCGTGCGGGATGGGCTCCACGCCGCCGATGTCCCAGAGCACGATTTGGAATCGCCCGGTATCCGGGTAGTCGCGCCCAAGATTCAGGAAGACATCGTCGTTCGAGTCGCCGCTACCGGCTAGCGGTCCGCACACATGCTGAGTCATGCCGGCATAGTTGCCAGCCTCGTTCCCCGCGAAACCGCCCCCGGGCTGGTTCTCCACGGTGGAGGCGTCGACCAGCGACCCGGCAGTGCCGTCCGAGCAAAGGCCGTCCTCGCTCAGAAGAGCGATGGCCTCTCGTCCGATGTACTGCGTCCAAGAGTCGCAGGTCTCAGGGCACGAAGCTGTCGCCCTTCGCGAACCGGGCGACCGCGCGGTAAGCGGTGGCGCGGTAGGCGACGAGGTCGTGGAAGCTCGGCTCGAGCATGGTGAAGTCGCCGCTTTCTTCGCGGCGGAAGTGCGGCTGTCCGATTCGCACGTAGAAGCGGGTGTCGCCGCTCTCGGTGACGGATTGCTGTGGCTCCGAGGCGATGAAACGTGACAGGGAGTGTTGGGTGTGAAGTGCCATGGGACTTGACCTCCTGTGATCGGGCGGATCCTCGTGATTTGCGCTCACTACGAGGTGCGCCGCGCACGCCCGTTGCGCGATTGGACCCTGCAAGGCGTTCCTGCGCCGTATCCGCATAAATCGTTTGACGGAGCAAAGAGAAATCAAGTCACTCCGCTTGGCTGTCCGGGTGATCCGCGGGCTTGTCGTGAGTCGGCGCGCGCATCAGCGGTCCGCTGTCTGCTCGGTTCGCGGGTAGCCCCTGAGCACTGGGGCGTGCGTTCCACCTTCACCGCCTTGCGACGAAAAACTGGAGGGGCTGCGCGGAGCATGATCGCGACGCGGCGGCTCGAGCGCTGCGATGAGCGCATTCTTGGCGCGTGCTTCTGTCATCGCGCGCTGGGACCGGGCTTCCAGAGGCTGCTGAGGAGGTACGCGGATCTGCTTTGCCGCCAATCCGTCATAGGAGAAACCATAGAAACTCTTGACATCATCGGTTCAAAAAAGTGTAACTTTGTTACAGGCTCGGGATGGCCCCGAGACTGCAACCCGAGGGGAGGAGGGCGCCCATGACACCCAAGAAGGACTACAGGCATGCTCCTGATCGTGGCGTCGCGACCGATGCTAGGCGTGAGCTCATCGGACCAACCACTCCGGCTCCGTCGGATGTGGTCGCGAGGCTCCGGGCGATGTTGCCTGGCCTGACCCCGGCGGAGGGCCGGATCGGGCGGGTCCTGCTGTCTGACACCACGGCGGCGTCGGCTCTGACAGTCAACGAACTCGCCGAATGCGCGTCGACGAGCACCGCGAGCGTGGTCCGCACCGCGCGGCGTCTCGGTTTTGACGGATACCCGCAGCTCCGGCTCGCGCTGGCTGCGCAGGGCGGTGCGAACCACGACGGTGGTGTCCCGGTGGGCGCCGACATCGCCGACGGCGACCGGATCGGCGTGGTGTTGACCAAGCTGGCCGCGTTCGAGTCTGAACAGCTCCGCGCTACCGCCGAACTCGTCGATCCCGTCGCCCTGGAGAAAGTGATCAATTTGATCCGGGCCGCTCGCCGGATCGACGTGTATGGCATCGGCGCGTCTGGCCTGGTCGCGGAGGATCTAACTGCGAAATTGAACCGGGTCGGACTGGTCGCCCGGGCATACACCGAACACGACGCGGCAATGGTCAGCGCTTCGCTGCTCGGCCCCGCCGACCTGGCCATCGGCGTTTCCCACTCGGGAGAGAACCCCGGCACCGTCGCCCCACTGCAATCGGCCCGGTCGACCGGCGCCGGCACGGCGGCCATCACTGGCGCCGCCCGCTCCCGATTGGCGGCCCACGGCGAACACGTCTTGGTCACCGCGGGTCGAGAGTTTGGCTTCCGTTCCGCAGCGATGGCCAGCCGCACTGGGCAGCTCCTGCTCGTCGACGCCATCTTTGTCGGCGTCGCACAGACGCTGCCCGGGGCCCGAGCCGCGCTGGAACGCACCTACGCCGCCGTCACCTCTCATCCGGGACGAAACAAACAACCATGAATAGCTTCAACAACACCAGGAACAGGGACAACACCATGGCACTCGCCACATTGGGCACCGAGACCGCGAATGACCGCACCACTGACTTGGACACGATGTCCGTCGCGGACCTGCTCACCGTGATGAACCAAGAGGACCGCACAGTCCCGGTTGCGGTGGCGGCGGCACTACCGGCGATCGAGAACGCAGTAAATGCGATTGTGGGCGCCCGCCGCCGCGGCGGACGGCTGATCTACCTAGGTGCCGGCACCAGCGGCCGACTTGGGGTGCTGGACGCCGTCGAATGCCCACCGACGTTCGGTACCGACCCCGGGGAAGTCCTCGGGCTTATCGCCGGCGGGGAGCGTGCGTTCCTCCAGGCCGTCGAAGGTGCCGAAGATGATCCCGACCTCGCGGTGAACGACCTGCGGGCAGTCGGACTCACCGTCGCTGACGTGGTCGTCGGCATCGCCGCCAGCGGCCGAACCCCCTATGTCATCGGCGGTCTGGACCATGCCCGAAGCGTTGGGGCGGCCACCGTCTCCGTCGCCTGCAATCTCGGCGCGGAGATCAGCAGACACGCCGATGTCGCCATCGAGGTCGACACCGGACCCGAGGTCCTGACCGGCTCTACCCGGCTGAAGGCAGGGTCGGCGCAAAAGCTGGTGTGCAACATGCTCTCCACCGCCAGCATGATCCGCACCGGAAAGGTCTTCCACAACCTGATGGTCGACGTCCAACCCACGAACGCCAAATTGGTCGACCGGGCCCGCCGCATCGTCACCGACGCCACCGGGGCGGATCCGGATACCGCCGCCGCTGCAATCGATCAGGCCGGCGGACATGCCAAGACCGCCGTGGTCATGCTGCTCACCGACACTGATTTCCCCACGGCCACCGCTCGCCTCGAACAGGCTCACGGCGACGTCCGCACCGCCATCACGTCACCCTGAGCGAACCGTCACCCGCTGCCGCGGGTCGCATCGTGTGGCACGGGCGTGCATCGCTGACGACCATAACAACTCTCGATTCGTCTGCAGTTCCCCGCACGTCACACTCCAGGAGATACAGCCATGCCCGAAAACATCCTCAGCCCCCTGCGCGGCACCGTGGTTTCGCTCGGCGATGTTCCCGACCCCGTGTTCGCCCAGGAAATCGTCGGCGGGGGAGTGGCATTCAACCCTCCCCGGAAATCGGCCCCGTGACGGCTCGTGCGCCGGTGAGTGGCAACCTCGTCCGGGTCGAGCCGCACGCCTTCGTCATCCAGTCCACGTCGGGGACCGGGATCCTGGTCCACCTTGGCATCGACACGGTTCACATGAATGGCGAGGGCTTCGAGGTGTTGGCCACCGAAGGGTCCACCGTTCGCGGGAGGTGTGGCGTTTGGACCTGCTTATAGCGCTGTGGCCGCAGTGGGGCAGGGATCCACCAGTGCGATGGATGGAGCGAGGATAGGCCATCTTTCCAATGGCTGAGGATGTGCTCGGCCACCCGGGTGACCAGTTCAGAATTAAGCGCCGCCAATTCCAAACCGGACACCCATCGAGTAATACTCACGCGGGGCCGGTCTGCTAGCGCCCGATGTTCGTGCGGCGGGTGCTGCCGGTGATGGCGGAATTCATGCTGTTCTGCATCTTGTTCTTCGCCTGCTCGGCCTGTTCTTTCATCTTCGGGGCTTCTTCCTCGGCTTTGACGAGGTAGGACTCCCAGCGGGCCTGCATGGGCTTGATCAGGCCGCCGCCAGCGCCCAAGATGATAATAACGCCTGCGATGATGGCGAGCACGGCGATCAGGATCGGGGTAGTCACGGTGGTGGCGACTTCGATTTGGTTCAGGGCGGCCGTCACACCAAGGAACAGGATGAAGATGCTGGCGATGTTGGCGAGGACCTTGCCTTAGGACAGCCCGCCGAGGGTGCCCTGGATGAGGGTCTTCACGCCCGCGGCAACGGCCGCGGCGATGACGATGATGATGATTGCCACGATGATCTTCGGCAGGAAAGCGATGATCCCGGCGAGCAGATCACTGACCGGGTTGGGCCCGAATACTCCGAATGCGAACTGTAAAACGAACAACACCAGCGTGTACTACAGAATCTTTGCGATGATGTCCGTCGCGTCCATGGACGAGCTGGCCAAGGCCTTTTTCACACCGCCGCGCTCCACAACGCGGTCAAAGTCCACCTTTTCGAGCGGCTTCGCCAGCGCCTTGGAGATCAGCTTCGCCACGATCAAGCCGACGATCAAAATGACCAGGAACAACAGAAGCTTCGGGACAAAGTCCATGAGAGTAGCCAGCCCAACTGCAAGGGCGCTGGTGAATTCGTTTTGCATGTCAACCTCCAGGGTTGGGTCGCGCCGATTGGTCGGCAGGGTCACTTCGTGTGTTGCGCCTGTCCTAAGTTAAGGGGCGCGTTACGATGCGAACCGAGCGCAAGAGTGCCACACCTCAAAGACGCAGCTACCGGCCGTTTCGTCACGCTCGGCGAAAAATGGCCGTACTTCTAGCCGATGCTGGCAACCGTCACAGAGATGGTGTTGATGGGGGCAAGCGCCAAAATGGCGGGATTCGCGGCGATCGTGTCATGCACGCGTCGGCACACCTCGGTGGATGACGCTGCGTCGGCGACGCCGATTCTCGCGGTCACGCTCAGCCTGGCCATTCCCGTCGTCACGGTAACTAGTTTCGGTGCCTTTTCCCGCTGCGTAAGGGCATCGACAACAGACCCGACAATCGTGACGACGATCGGCGTGGTCGGGTACAAAGCTGTCACCCCCGGGACAGACCTTACGATAGCTTCGAGATTCTCTGCGAGCTCGGCGGCATCCGTCATGGTGTTGCTTCTTCTTCGCCGTGCTCTGGCTTAATGAGGTAGATGTCGCGAATGATCACGTCGATGCCCGCGATGGCGAGCTCGGTGTGGGTGCGTAGCGCGCCGACGAGCGTGTCTCGCAACTTGTCGGCAAGGGCGGGAATGTTCTCACCCTTGTAGACGCTGGCATCGACCGTGACCGTGATCGGAGCTCCCAGCGCAGTGAGGTCCCCGTCGAGCCGGCATCGACCCACGATGAGGTTGTCGACGGTATCGCCTGCCGCGCGAACGAGTCCGCGGACAGCTCCCTCGGTGACGAAAAGTTGCGCGTTCGGCGACGGGTGCGAGATGGGGATGTCACGCCCGGACCGGACGTCGAGCACGATCCTGTCCAGGATGGCGGTGACCCAGTTGTCGTCTCGGGCCGGTTGCTCTTCTGCCTCATCCCGGAGCAGCGTGCTCATTGCGCCGCGCAGGCGCTTAAGGGAGGCCATCGCCATCTGGCACGCAGCCGATGTGTCGATCGACGGGTCGGTGGGCATCTTGCCTCGGTCGAGGTAGTCGCTGAGTTCGTCAATGGTGTGGCCATCAAGGAGGTCAGGTTCATCATTTGACACGTACCAGGCCGGGGAGGGGGGGGGCGGACGTTTCCGAGTCGTCACCGCCAGGCCTCCATCTCGCGAATCAAAGTTTTGCGGGCGCGAGCAAGCAGCCCGCGAACGGTAGAAAGGGGCAAGTCGAGTTCCTCAGCGATCTCGGAATAACGGTAGTCCCCAAACTCTCTCAGCTCCCAGCATCGTCGTTGATCCTCCGGAAGGGCGGACAAGACTTGGGAGAGTGCCTCGTTACACGAACGCGCCTCCCTTATCTGCGTCGGTGAATGGTCCTCCGATGCAGGCACGCCGACGTCGTCGAGGTTGGAGTTCTGCCGCCGTGCGCGGATTCGATCAATGCTCTTGTGGCTGGCGATGCGCATCAGCCAACTTTTTACCAGCGCAGAATCTTTCAAGGTCGATAGCTTCGCCCATGCCGTGATGAACGTGTCCTGTACGACATCGTCTGCATCGTGGCTGCAGCCCAGGATGCGGGTCGCGTAGGCGCGTACCTACGGGCCGTACCGTCGCACAATCACTTCGAATGCTCGAACGTCTCCGTCAACAGCGCGGTCCACCAAGGTGCGGTCGTCGGCGTGGGCCAGCAGTGCCCTGCTCTTGCTATCTGGAATGGTTGCCCCTCGATTCGCTGGGAACTGTAGCACCGGGTGTGACGAACGCGTCGTGGCATGCGTCTACATAATAACTAGTGCAAATACGCCCCGTTCAGGGGCCACGAACAAGGAGCCTCCCATGGCAGATCTCACCAGACCTACTCTTTCCACCGCACCGAACTCCGCCTCGACGACCCCCGGCCGCGGCAAGACCGTGATCAACGACGCTGTGGTGGCAAAGATCGCCGGCATTGCAGCCCGTGAGGTCAGCGGTGTGCACGCCCTTGGCGGCGGAGCCGCCCGGGCGCTCGGTGCCATCCGCGATGCCCTGAATACCTCGGACGTGAGCCAGGGCATCAACGTGGAGGTCGGAGAAACTCAGGTCGCGGCCGACGTAACCATTGTCGCGGAGTACCCCGTGGCCCTGCAGGATGTGGCCGAGCGGGTGCGGTCTGCCGTGATCCGTGTGATCGAAGACCTGGTTGGAATGGAGGTCACCGAGGTGAACGTGAACATCAACGACGTGTATCTGCCGGCCGACGACAAGGACGAGAAGTCCGAGGCTCGGGTTCAGTGAGCACTTTGGCGAAAACGGGGGCCGTGTTCGGAGCCGTGCTTGCTCTGACGTGGCTGGTCCTTGGCTTTTGGCCATTCGCGTTCGTGGCCGCGGCCATGGCGGTCGGCGCGATCGTCGGGCGGATTATGGACGGAAAGCTGAGCGTTGCGAACCTGGTTGACGCATTCCGGGGCAAGCGTTCGTCGTCATGACAACCCTAAGTTCCGAAACAGCGGCCCGTCATACGCTCTCGCCGACGACGCTCAAAAACGGCTGGACCACCGTCTCGACCCGAGCTTTGAATCGGCTAGTGTGTGCGGTCGCGGCGGACGCTCTGGGCGTTGACCCCTCGGCGGTCGGTGCCGAGCTCACCGATGATCAGGGCAACCTCGCCCTCACGGTCAGCGCCCCCATCCGGGTCGTTGCGCTCACCCGTGTGCACCGGGATCCCTCCATCGTGACTCGCACCGGGGGCACGATTCTGGAGCGGGCCGAGCACGCCAGGCAGCACATTCATTACCAGGTGAGCGAGTTGACCGGTTCTACCCTGTCCCGGGTGACCGTGCGGCTCACCGATGCCGACATTCGACCAGAGGACCGCGTGCAATGACCAAGTATCGTTCCACCTACCAACGGATCAGCCGTCGCGAGCTCTACTCGCCGCGTTCGGTCGCAGCGATCACTCTCGCCATCCTGGCCATCGCCGCCTGCCTCTGGCTCATGATCGAGATCGTGCTGAACCTGCTCGGCCGGCCGGGGCTCCTCACGGCCCCCGCGGGTATGGCGGGCGCGGTCGCGGGCGCCTCCTCTGCACCGCCCGTGCTCGTGGGCGGGCTGGGCCTCACCGGCGCCCTCATCGGGCTGCTTCTCCTTGTCGTGGCCGTCACTCCTGGCCGGCGATCTCGCCATCTGCTCGAGACCGACCGGGCCGCGACCATCGTCGACAACGAGGTGATCGCATCCGCGTTGGCTCGTGAAGCGGCCCGCGTTGCTGGGTTGACCCCAGATAACGCGCGGGTCACCGTGACCCCCCGTAGCGCAACCGTGCACCTCACTCCTACTTCTGGAACTGCGATCGATCAGCAGGCGGTGCTCACGGCCGTGCGCGAACAGATTGAGGCTTTTAGATTGCTGCGTTCCCTTCACGCGAAAGTCATTGTTGTCTCCAGGGGGAGGGTGGGGGGATGAACTCCACCAATCGCATCCTCAACCGCGTCTTTGTTTTCCTGGTCGGAATCCTCGTCTTGATCGGTGGCGCGACCCTGGTCCTGGTGGCACTTGTTCCGCTCGTCCGCGACAGCTGGACGAACGCAACTCGTGTCGGCATCGATAAGGCAAACCGGTGGCTGCAGGCCACCCCATTGCCCGAATCCCTGGTCCCGGTCAACGGCAGCTGGTTATGGCTCATCGTCCTCGTCGCTGGAGCGCTGCTCATCGCGGTGCTGGTCACCTTCAGCCTGCGTCAAGGCCACGGCCACACCGGCCGACTCGTCACGCTGAACGGAAGAACCAGCAGTGGCGCGGTTGCCATTGAGTCGAAAGTGGCCGAGCACGCCATCCAGGATGCTCTTACGAACCGACCGGAACTCGTTGCCTCCCACGTCTCCACCTATCGCGTCAAGAACCAGTCAGCGCTGAAGATCGCCATCACCTGCCGCCGAGGAGTCTCACCTCGGGAAGCCAGCCGGATTGTCGACGAGGTGCTCTTTTCTTTTGATAATCTCCTCGGCCTACAGCTCCCTGCCCTCGTGCAGATCAGCGGAGGCTTCCGCGCGCGAACGACCAAGGCCGCCCGTCTCCGCTGATAACTCACCGGCTCAAAGAAATCAGCAGGCGGCGGTCAGCCGTGCCGCCTCAACCGGCAACACCCGCTGCTTTTCGATAGAGAGTCACATCATGACGAACCAAAACGACGACCCGAGGACGAAATACATCACCGGCGGCAACCCAAAACAGGAACAGAGTCAACCCGGCCTGACCGAGGCGACTAAGCCCCGCCCGGATCGTGGCGAAGACACCTATCACGGCGCCGGAAAACTCGTCGGGAGGCGGGCACTCATCACAGGCGGCGACTCCGGCATCGGCCGGGCCGTGGCCATCGCCTACGCCAAAGATGGTGCCGATATTGCGATCTCCTACCTGCCTGACGAACAGACGGATGCCGAATTCACGGAAGAGCAGATCCGGGCCGCCGGCCGCACCGTCCTGCTCATCCCGGGCGACATCCGCGAGGAAACCCGCTGCGTCAATCTCGTAAAGGATACCGTGGCAACCCTCGGCGGCTTGGATATCCTGGTGCTCAACGCCGCCTACCAAAAAAACCGGAACGGTCCAGAAAACCTGTCCACGACAGAATTCGACCGGGTCTTCAAAACCAATCTTTATGCGACTCTGTGGATCGCGCGCACCGCCATCCCGCACCTCTGGCCGGGAGCATCGATCATCTCCACGTCATCAATCCCGGCATCGAGCCCCGCACAGGCGTTGATCGACTATGCCATGACCAAAGCCGCACTCGTAGCGTTCACACAGGCGCTCGCCCAAGAATTAGGCCCAGCCGGGGTTCGGGTCAACGCAGTCGCGCACGGGCCAATCTGGACGCCGCTCATCCCCGCAGTTCCATGGCCAGACAAGCTGTCCACTTTCGGTCGGGAAACCCCACTGGGCCAGGCAGGACAAACAGCCGAACTCGCCGCCGCCTACGTTTTCCTAGCCTCACCCGAAGCGTTCTACATTTCAGGCGCAGTAGTGCCCATAACGGGCGGCCGCAGCTTCTAAGAGTCGAGCGAAAACTCGGACCCTGTGGCGCACGCGTTACACGCAATTCTACGAAAGAGCCCAGCCGTATTCCTGCTTCTGCCGAGGATCGCGGAAATTGTGCGGATAGCCACGTCAGCGAGATTGATTCAGCGAACACGGGATTACGCAGTTTTTTTGAGGCTCCTGACTCTTCTGTGGGTCGGCTCCGGCCAGCTATTGTCGCTCCGAACACTTCGGCCACCGCCGTCCTCGCGATAGGTACGGTCGCACAGGCGTTACCCGCCACATACGGCGCACCCGTGTGGTTCCGACAGGGTCGTGGCCTGCCTGGCTCCGTTACCGAGGGACTACAACTTACGGTTTCAAAATAACTACATCAGCTGCAAAGTGGTCCACTCGTTTGAGTGCATCAGAGCCACACCTGATCTCCCCGGTAACCAGTGCGCAGCAGCGCAGCAGAGATTTCAGCCTGGGGATTGTCGAAACATGTCGTCAACAACGCAGATAAGAGGTGAAAGTAATTACCTCTTGACTCCTAAGTCTGTGAAAGCTATTTTCATATCACGACATAATTTTGTAGCCCGGGTTCTCCATCCCGCTAGGAGCCCCGTGCAACCCCGCACTTTGCTCGAAAGGACATCAGTCATGGCCGACTCACGAGTCATCGCAGACCAGTTGCTCATTGGTCTGGGCGGCGCCGAGAACATCATCGACGTCGAGAAATGTATGACCCGATTGCGTGTCGGCGTCCGTGACCAGGATCGAGTCGATGTCGCCGCACTGCGTGCGATCGCCGGGGTGCTCGCCGCGCTGCCCGGCGATAACTGCCAGATCGTGCTGGGCCCGGGTCTGGTCGACCGGGTGGCCATCGACGTGGAGTCGGCCCTCAGCGCCGCCCGCGCGGAAGGGTCGGCTGCCTCCTCGGCCGCTCAGCTGGCCGACAAAGGTGCGGCCATCCGGCAACAGAACAAGCAGCGCAACAACACCCCGGTCAAGAACGCTCTGAGGCGCATCTCCAACATCTTCGTCCCACTGATCCCCGCACTGATCGCCTGCGGACTCATCGCCGGCATCAACGGAATCCTGACCAACCTGGCCACAAGCGGCCAGGTTCCGTGGTTGGCCACCCTGTCTCCGATCTTCAGCGTCATGGCCAGCGGGTTCTTCGCCCTACTCGCCGTGTTCGTTTCGATGAACGCTGCCAAAGAGTTCGGCGGCACACCCATCATCGGCGGCGTCATCGGGGGAATCATCGTGGCTCCTGGAGTTGCAAACATCGTCGTCTGGGGTCAGCAACTGGCCCCCGGCCAGGGAGGGGTTCTTGGCGCCATGGCCGCCGCCATCCTGGGCGCGTACGTCGAGCGGTGGGCCCGCAGATGGGCGCCCGACGTGCTCGCCTTGTTCATCGTGCCCACGTTGACCGTGCTGATCGCCGGCCTCGCCGCCCTGTTCCTCCTGATGCCGGCCGCCGGCTGGGTGTCTATCCAGATCGGTATCGGCGCCACCTGGCTGCTGAGCACTGCGGGTGTCTTCGCTGGCTTCGTCCTCGGCGGGCTGTTCCTGCCGTTGGTGATGACCGGGTTGCACCAAACACTCACCCCAATCCACACCACCCTGATCGAACAGGTCGGTTACACCACCCTGCTGCCGGTCCTGGCCATGGGCGGCGCCGGCCAAATCGGTGCCGCCATCGCCGTGTTCTTCAGGCTCCGCCGCAACACCAGCATCGGACGTACCATCAAGAGTGCACTGCCCGCAGGATTCCTCGGCGTTGGCGAGCCACTCATCTACGGCGTCACCCTGCCGCTGGGCCGTCCCTTCATCACCGCCTGCATCGGCGGCGCATTCGGCGGCGCAGTAATCGGCCTATTCGATCAGCTCGGCTACACCGTCGGCGCGATCGCCATCGGCGCCAGTGACGTCTCGCTGTTCCCACTGCTCCAGGGCAGCCAGGGCTGGGGCGCCGCCGCACTTGGCTACGCTTGCGGCTTGATCGTCGCCTACACCGTGGGATTCTTCGCCACCTGGTTCTTCGGGTTCACCCGCGACCAGCTGGTACGCCTGAACACCGACGACACTATCGACGCAGGATTGGTGCCCGCCGACGAGACCCCGGCGGGGGCGGAAGACCCCGCCGATCAGATCCCCACCCTGGCCGGTGCCCACTACCGCTCCTAAACTCTCACCTCTAGCCCTCTTCGGACGAGCAGGAGAGAAGATCGATGGCGCCTAGACCAGGCGGTGAAGCCGACAAACTAGGCAACAAGAACCGGCATGTGCGGTATGACGTTCGGGACGTGCTCGCCTGGGTCCAGGAGCACCGGCTTGTTTAGGCCGGAGCTTTCTTCCGGTGAGCTGGGCGCCATAATTGTAGAAATTCTTCCGAGCGGCTGGCGGAAGCGGCGGCACCTGGCGAGTAGCCCGAGTTGGTAGCGCTAGTCCAGGCACCTGGTAGCGGAGTACTGACGAGGTGGTAGCGGCCCGGGCTTTGTGCCCGGGCCGCCTCCGGTTTTACTCCCAGTAGGTCTCGTGGGCGCGTGCTTGGTCGTTGCGGTGCCGGCGCATGTCGATCTGGCCGAGGTTGATGATCCGGGCGTTGTTGGCGAGGAGGCAAACCGCGTTGGCGAGATAATCGATATCCCAGGCTGGTCCCTTGATGGACCGGTGAGCATGCCAGAACAAGCGTTCGGCATCGAGGATGTTGGCGTCCTGATGAACTCCGCTTATCCGTGGGCCCGACCGGCAGTCGGCGTGGAGCTTCGCGATGGAGTCGGAGAAATCGATGCCGGTGCCCTTCTCGAGGTGTATCTGTACTCCCAAACGGCCTCAGCGACCGCACGCTCCCAAACGGGAACCGTCGCCACCAAGCATGGCTTGGTCGTCCGTACCGCACTGCTCGAAGACGCCAAGGGCGAGATTCTAGTGGCCGGGCAACTCGGACAAGGCACGCCCGGTGGGCTTGATGGCGCCTTCCAACAGCTAGGGAGGACGACAAGCGGCGCCGTCGTGGACTCGGTCGGCAAGATGCTCGAGTATCCCCTCGACCGCGTCGCGATTCAAGGCGCGCCGACGAAGGCTCAGCTGCGCCCGACGATATTCCTGCTTCTCAGCATCCTGCTCGCGGTCGCTGTCGGATCCGTACCCCGATTGATCCGGAAGACGCGCGAACGCCGCCGCCTCCGCGCCTGAGAACAGTCAGCGCCTTGACTCGGAGGCGCGCTGTGGCCGAATTGTGTTTCCAACACCTACGAAATCGAGATAACTCATGCAATACAACCCAGGACGCAATCATCACGCGCGAACATCGACCCCTTTGCACGCAACGTCGGCTCGCGGACGAACCTGGCGTCAATATCTTCATCACGCAGCGCATCTCGGCCTGATGATCGTTTTGATGTACGTAGGAATGTTCACCCTCGACCCGGTGTACGACCTCATCATGCACGCCGCTGGAGCGAGCGATCCGTGGAGCCAGCTACCGATCTTGTCGAACTTCGTCATGGCTTCCAACATGACCATACCGATGGTCACCTACATGATCCTTAAACGTCACCGCCGGCGAGTGATCGGGGAGATGTCGACAGCAATGTTCATTCCTGCCGTCATCCTCCTCGGCCCATACCTTTATGGACTGATCACGACGGAGACCATGATGTCTCTCAGCCACTCCGCCATGATCCCGCTCATGACCGCCGTAACGATATATCGAATCTGCAGGGATGGCGCCTCCCCTGATTCAGGCCGGCCGACATCCGCTGACACGTCTATGTCGGCAGCTGTGTATCGCCGGTTCGGCGGACCGGACATTGTTCACGTCGAGAATGTTGCAAGGCCGTCGCCCCGTCAGAACGAGGTGCTCGTCAGAGTCGAGGCAAGTACGGTGAGCGCCGCCGACCGCCGAGCCCGTAGCCGGGACGTGCCAAAGGGGCTGGGGTTGCTCGCCGTCGTCGGCGTCGGCTTATTCTGGCCGCGACCTCAGGTCCTGGGAATGGATATTGCCGGGGTCATCGAAGCCATCGGCTCCAGATCGATATGGATCAAACGTGATTGAAAATTATGATTCGCCAGTCGTATTCAGCAAGACGCTAACTGGACAGCCCTAGCAATCGGTGTCATCTCAGCTGGCGCACTCGTCGACCGCTACGTCATTCCTCGGCGTGACGCCCGGAACAAGACCGGCTACCAACGAGAAGTTAGCGTCACTCGCGTGAACCGCCTGATGAAGGATCTACGCACACGACGAGTAGACCTCCCCACCTCGGTACTCGTAAACCACGGACGGGTCAGAATTCAAACGACGCCACGGGGTCAGTATTCACCAGGCATTGGCAATTCCTAACTCATGCCACTCATGCCACTCGTGCTGAGGCGATCGCATCGCGCAGTTGCTCCAGCGTTGGGGCACCGGCCAATCCCGTGGGGGTTGTGTAGATGCGGCAGGCCAGCCCCACCGAAGCCGATAGGTCGGGAAAGAGGTCTGTTCCGCCCGCCAGTATGCTCGGAGAACCTCGAAAACCGATTGTCTCTGCGTCTTCCAGATTCTCGACCAACTGCCGGGTCACGATGATGCCGGGGCATGCAGCCGCGATCAACGCCAGCCGCTCAGCAGCGATTTTCCAGTTCGGGCACCCATCGAAGTACTGCAACGCAATATCCATGCCTTTACCGTAAACGTTGCACCGCAGTGCAAGGTCAAATGCTGGAATGGAAGTATGCAGATTAAAGACCTGGCCATCGCGAGCGGCGTAACCGCACAGACCATTCGGTTTTACGAGCGGCGCAGCCTGTTGGATCCCGCCGAACGTGGGGGGAACGGTTACCGCCGGTACAACGAAGCGGCCCTATCGCGCCTGCGATTCATTCGGTCTGCCCAGACGGCTGGTCTGACATTGGCCGAAATTGGCAGCATCATCACTGTTAGAGAAGCTGGTGAGGTGCCGTGCGAACACGTCTCCAACCTTCTCGCAAAAAAACTTGCGGATGTGCACCGCCGCCAACAAGAACTTGTACTTCTTGAAACAGAACTGCAACACATCATCGACGCGAGCCAGCATGTCAACCCAGGCGACTGCGAAGCGGGCAGTGTCTGCCACGTCATCACCCAAGCTCGCCATTAGCGCGCAACGTTCATTCACGCCATTGAGCGAAGCGAATTCACCGACATATAGCGCTGCAATTCACACGCAAAGGCTAGGCGCTCAGCCAGTGTGTATTAGACCCCAGTAACTTTGGCGACCCCATCTTGGGTACTGAATCGGATGCATCAGATCCGCATAAAGCGGAAACGCACATCACTCGGCAAGTGTGCACTGCGACAGCAGCGCGCTGCGATCATGCGGCAAGCCATGGCTGAGTCATATCTGTTGCCGGCACTGTCGGCGCGGAGGCAGATATTGCCACCCCGCCACCTGTGATTTGCCGGATTGACCTCTCGGGCACCGTGGTAATCGAGGGAGCAAGAGCCGCCCACGGCGGCTTGGCGGTCTGCGGGCGGCGCGCCTCCTCAGCCCGCACCGTCATGACCTACTGGCTGAGACGGCTCCATGATGAGGCTATTGCGGCTCTGCCCGCCGATTGGGTGCCTGTACCGACATGGAACCAGGAACATTCTTAGCCAAGTACATAGCGGTGTCGGCGTCACGAAGCAATGCCGATGGCTCTGTTGTGGCAGAATCCGCCACGGCGAAACCAATGCTCACGTGAACGGGCATGAACCAGCCCTGGGCATCCCATGGCGCGGCGGTCACGGCCACGACCCGAGCCGCCAATTGTTCGGCATCGCCCACGCCACCGAAGTTCTCGCAGAGGATCACGAACTCATCCCCACCGAAGCGCGCCACCGTATCGGTGGGGCGCAACACGCTGGCCAGTCTCTTCCCAAACTCGATAAGGATATCGTCGCCCCCGCCGTGCCCGAGAGTGTCGTTGATGGTCGTCGATGTCGAGGTACATCACGCACACCATTCCGCCGTTGCGCTCAAGTCTCGCCACCGCCCCCGCGAGGCGTTCCCCGTAAAGGGCGCGGTTGGGCAACCCGGTCAGGCAGTGTGGCAATCTTCGACCACCATGCGCGGGCGTTCTCCGCTGACGTCCTGGACATACACTGGATGACCCTGGCCAGCTCTCGGTGCACCTGGCCCAAGTCACGGATCTCTTCCCGCGCCAACTGGCGTGGGGCTCGGTCTTCATCACGGCCGTGGTCCTTCGCGCAGATGGCCGATGCGATGGCTGAGGTTCTCGACGACCGCGACGTCGCCAATGCTCATGTTTTCGGGTGGAGCGATGGGGCAATAGTCGGGCTTTACCTGGCGCTTCGCCGTCCGGACCTGGTCTCAACGCTGGTATTTGGCGGAGCGGCTTTCCGCCATGACGGGTGGTTGGACGGCGTTCTCAGTGAGGAGGACCCGCCGCAGATCATGGGGGACTCCTAGAACCGGATCTCAGCCTGGCTCGGCTTAGCAACGTGAAGGCCCCAGTTCTCATCATCGTCGGCGATGACGACGAGGTGCAGTTCAGTCACTTGCTCGTGATGTACGACGCGCTTCCAAACGCAGAGCTAGCTGTGGTCCCGCGATCGACACACGGTCTGATTACCGAGAAGCCAGTCATTCTGGCTCGATTCGCCCGAGACCTACACCGCTCCGATCGAACAAACGGCGTCGCCCCTCTGCGAAGGACATGACTGCGGATCCACTTACCAGCCACCCCGCGAAGAGCGCCACCGATAGCTCGTCTTCCAGGCAACCACTCTCATGGCTAACCTCGCCCGTCTCGCAACCCTAGAGTTACGAGACGTTCCAATGCCGGTCCTCAGTTGTCTCATGGTCGTTCCAGAAAGGAACACGCAATCGGGCAATCTTAAATCCAGCTTTCCGCCGGAGACGTTTGGTATCCTCTATGGGTGCATAGGACTCCTCACGAGCCATCTTCCGACGGTCATAGACCCTGCGTCTCGACCCCTCCCCTCATGTCGACGGTCGAGACATTTTGAACGGCGATCTCGTACTAAACATCACCCTCGTCCTCATCTTCGTCCTGATCGGCGGGGTTTTCGCAGCCACGGAGATGGCGCTCGTCACGCTCCGTGATAGCCAACTCAATGCGATCGCGGCCCGCGGGCGGCGCGGCGAGAAGGTCGCGGCTCTGGCGCGCAACCCCAATCGGTTTCTCGCAGCCGTACAGATCGGCGTTACCGTAGCCGGGTTTGCGTCCGCCGCTTACGGGGCCGCCTCAATCGCTCCATCGGTAGCGCCGTTATTCGTCGCCCTGGGCCTCAACGTAGCGCTCGCTGCCACGGTTGCCACGATCGCGCTCACCCTAGTGATCGCGTATCTGTCTCTGGTACTCGGTGAGCTCGCCCCCAAACGTCTCGCGATCCAGCGCAACTCAGCATTCGCCTACGCAGTCGCGCCCGCACTCAATGGGTTTGCTGTCGCGATGCGCCCGGTTATCTGGCTGCTGTCGAGGTCGACGAACGTGATCGTTCGTCTACTCGGCGGAGACCCGCACAAAACCAGCGAGGAGATGACCGAAGAGGAACTGCGAGACATCGTTTCGAGCCATGAGGGGCTACCCGAAGACGAACGGCGGATCCTCGACGACGTGTTCTCTTTGCGGCACCGCCAGCTCAGCGAGATTATGCGGCCCCGTCCCGAAGTCGCAGCCCTCGACGGCACGGTATCCGTTCGCGAAGTATTTACCGAAGTGCATGACCTGCCGTACTCGCGATACCCGGTCATCGATCGCACCATCGACGACATCATCGGCTTTGTCCACGTGCGGGACCTCTACGAGATGATCGCAAAGAATCCCGACAAGCAGGTTCGCGAAATCATGCGTCCCATCTTGTACTTCCCAGCGACCGCGCGGGTGCTCCCGACTCTCACGATAATGAGAGCAGAAAAACATCAGATCGCCGTCATCGTCGATGAATACGGCGGAACCGACGGCATCGTCACCCTCGAGGACCTCGTGGAGGAAGTTGTCGGTGAAATCTTCGACGAATACGACATAGACTCGCTCGCTCATGACCTCCAGTCAGGGAGAGGGTCACTTGACGGCCGACTCAACTTCCAGGACTTTGAAGAGGCGACTGGCGTGCGGTTGCCCGTAAGCGCATCCGATACCATCGCCGGTTTCGTGATCGAACGGCTCGGACGTCTCGCGCGGATGGGTGATGTCGTCCAACTCAACGACATCAGTCTGCAAGTCACGGCGATGGATCGCCGGCGCATTTCGGAACTGCTCGTCGTCCCGCGAGGAGAGACGCCGTCACCGCCATCTCAGGAAACAAGTGCGAACACTACGCAGAGCTGACCGACCGGTCCTGAATGGTGGCGCGATCGCCCCACGCACCGGGTGCCAGCAGGAGCGTTGACAGGTCAGCCGGCACGGAAGGGAATTGCCGATAGCCACGAGGCCCGCTTCGCCGATCTCAACGAGGGCGGCGGCATCGGCTAGGAGCCTGCTGATTTAGATGGCTGCAGTGGGCCCGGCGAGTCGGGTAGGCCGTTTTTTGAGCCGCGTGTGGGTGTATTTGGGCTGCTCGCGGGAACGATTCGGTGTTGCGGGTTTGGCCTGGCCGGCGAGGTCGTCTCTGTCGACGCGAGTGCGGGGGTCTCTGCCTTGCCCGGAATCTTCAGCCAAGGGCCCAAACCCCGTTCTGAGTGGTGAGTCCGAGGCCCAGGAGTCGTTTCAGGTTGATTGCGGCGGCGCGGGTGTTCCACCAGGCGTGGTTCTTCACCACGCCGCGGTAAGGGACTCGTCTCGCGCCGCGAGTCATCCATGCGATCGAGCGTTCAACCATGGGCCGGTGCTGCCGGTAAACGGCTTGAAAGTCTGGGTTCAGGGCGCGTGCCCGGTGCTCACGTTGGATCTGTTGCTGCGGATGCAACACCATTTTGCGGCCGTCGACGGCGGTCGTGCACTGAGCCCTGGGCGGGCAGCCCGCGCAAACGGCGCCGAATGTCACGTTGCGTTTCAAGGTGATCGGCCGGGTATTCCCCGCCGGACAAGTCACCGTCCGGTGGGCCTCGTCAATGATGAAGTCATCGATCGTGAACCCGCCCGGGACCGCCCGGCTAATCGGCATCGGTTTGATGATCGGTGTGTGTCCCGCGGCGGTGACCTGGGCGAGGAGGTCGCCGCTGCCATAAGCAGAATCGCCGAGGACCTCACTTGGTTCGGACCCGATACTCGTGTCGGCGGCGACCAGCCCGGCGCCGCGGGCAGCGTCACTATTCTCCGCCCCGGACGCTTTCGTTAACGCGGCCGCGGTCACCAAGCCGGTGTCGGGCTCGATCGCGATGTGGGCTTTGAAGCCGTCTTGCTTCTTCTCCCGGCTCTTGTGCGCATGGCGGGCATCAGGGTCAACAGTCGAGATCACCCGATCCGGTGCGACTTTCCGGGCGATCCGCCACCGCCCATCCGTGCCGTCCGGGCCCTCTGCCGGCTCAACGTCCTGGCCCGCGACGAGGGTGAGCAACGCGACCGTTTCCTGCTGCGGCCCGGTCAACGCCGTCGTGTCGATCGTCGCCAGCAACGCGAGGGCGTCGGTCACGAGGCGGGAAACGAGCTCGTCCCTGGCCCCTTTATCGTCCCAAGCGATGTCCGGTTTGCCCGGCTTCGCGTAGTCGTGGCCGGTCAGCACGGCGACGACGCTGTCCGCGCCCGGGACCTCCCGCCCGACCCGGCGAATCTGCGCCACCAACTGCATGACCGTGTCCTGACGGGCGACCGCGTCATCGAGAATCGTGGAGTCCAACGCCCGGCGCCTCCGGCCCGACAACGCCCCCGACTGCGCAATAACCTCAGACACTGCCTCGAAAATACGGTGCGGGTGCGTGCTCGCCGCCAAACGGCGGCGCCAATACGTCAACACCGTCGGATGAAACGAGGTTTCCGTCAACCCGAACCCGCACGCCGCTTTCCAGCGCAGGTCGAACGTGACAGCTTCCGCTGTTTCCCGGTCTGATAACGAGTGCAGGGTCTGCAGCACCAGCACGGACGCGATCACGTCCGCGGAGATCGAGGGCCGGCCCCGACCCGACGGGAATAAGTCCGCGAACGCGTCATCGGGGAACAACTCCTGCCGGTGCTCAGCGAGGAAAACGAACACCGACCCAACCGGCAGCATGTGCCCGGCGAACGCACCGACATCCAACAACTGACGCTGACCATCATCACGACCCTGCATGAACCAAGTCTTAAACACTTCGGCGAAACCGACAAAGGCGCGCCTTAATCCGTCGTGTTAACGCCGACCCAAAACAGGGCCAGTAGTGCCGTTTGAAAACAGGGCCACTATGTGTGTTTCTACTATGCCGTACCGG
>NZ_PJJV01000038.1:0-17318 GCF_002929655.1 Cryobacterium sp. M23 | reverse complement strand
CAACGTCGAGCTCGGCTACGCGTCGACCATTCACCGGGCGCAGGGCATGACCGCGGACACCGCCCACGTCCTCGCCGACTCCTCCACCTCCCGCGAACTCGTCTACGTCGGAATGACCCGCGGCAAGGAAGCCAACCACCTCTACGTCGAGACCGAAGATGCCCAACCCATGAGCGACGTCCTGGCCACCATCGCCGGCCACAGCGACGGGATGCTCTCCGCCACAGAAACCATCCGCGCCGAACAAGCCCGAGTCGATGACCTGGTCACCCTCATCGACCAATACGGTGACGTCGCCGAACGCGCCAACACCGTCCGCTTCACCCAACTCGTGGGGCACACCCTCGACGAGCAAGATGCCCGGAGGCTCACCAGTTCCGAGAGCTGGGGAGCCGTCACCGCAGCCCTCACCCGCGCCGAAACCCAGGGCCTTGACCCGGCCAATGTCCTGCGGGACTTGTGGAACGAACGAGAACGCGGCACCGCCGACGACGTCGGCGCCGTCCTCTCCCACCGGATGGAACGACGCATCGAAACAGCCCCCGCCGACCAGACGCCGACAGCGGCCGAGCGTCCGGGGATGCCGACATGGATCGCAGATCGGCGGGTGCTGGACGCGGCCGGTACTGACCCCGCGTGGCGGGACCACTTGGCGGAGCGGTACGAGTACCTCGCCGTCCGCCTCGAGGAACGCGGCACGGCGATCGCCGCGGAACAGCCCGCCTGGGCGCAGCAGCTTGGCGACGTCCCGACCGAGAGCGCCCGGCGTCAGGAGTGGGTGCTGCTCGCAGCTGAAATCGACGTGTTTCGTGACCGGTACAAGGTCGACCCGGCACAAACGCTGGCCATCCCTGAGGCTTACCGTGAGCGCAATGTTGGTGCGGAGCTCGCGGCCCGAGTGACGGCCCTAGAGAAGATGCAGTCTCAGGCTACCGCGCCGAGCACGCCCGAGGCCCGAGGCGGGCCGGCAGAAGCCGCTCACCGCGCTCGAGGTGATGCGTGCCGCGAACCGGACGACGGCCGACCGGCAGCGGGAAGCGCAGCGTGCTGCCGGCCTGACCGTGAAGGCACGGCCGGCCATCCGCGGCGATAAGGCCACAGGAACCGAAGACCAGCGCGGCCGCGATGACGGCCGCGAACGGTAGACGAAATGTTCATTGTGATTAAACAGTCGGCAAGATACCGTAATTGACGACTCTCTCAGAAGGAAGCTCCCATGAAACCCAGCCCCGGATCCGACGGCGATTACACCGACAAGGAACCTGAAACCGACACGACGACCCCAGCTGGCAAGCCGGCCGCCACTGACGGGGACGCTGCAGGCGAGTACACGGATAGCGACACCCCAACGCGGCCAACGCCCAAGACCCGTAGCAGCTGACCTGGATGCCGGGCGAGGTCTGCTCCGACCAGTTCATTCTTAGGGACAGTGGTGCTTTTCCGTGGTTCTTGGACCGGTTTCGTGCCCGATTGGCCGCAGCAGCTCGGCGACGTCGCGACCGAGAGCACCAGGCGTCAAAAGTGGGCGCGCTTCGCCGCTGAAGGCAGATGTTCCGCGACCGCTACACGGTCGACCTGGCCCAGGCGGCGGCCATCCTTCTGGCGTGTCGGGAGTGTAGGGTCGATGCGGAAGTGCGGCCGGCGTGATGGCCCTGCAGGGGGCAGGGTCCAGTAAGACGAATGAGTGCCCGTACCTGAGGATGCCTGATCGCACGCTATCAGAGCCTGCTGGGGCGGTTCTCGGGTCGATGTTAGCGTCGAAGTCACCGATACCGTCAGGAGTTCCAATGACCGACGCCCTACCCGTCACTTTCACTGCAGGCGATGTTGGCCAGTGGCGTATTGATCGCATCATCGCGGTGACCGGTGACGGGCTCCCCGCCGCCGCGCGTCTGCTGATTCGTGAAGGAGCGGCAGGGGATGAATCATGGTTGTCGGGGTCATCGGCCACGGATACCCCGGGGTGGACCCTGCGCGGCACCGTTAGTCATCAGCGTTACACGACCGCTGCCGAACTGGCCGAGCTGACGGCGCGGTCACCGGCTCTGGGCCGACCCGGCGCGACCGTCGCCTCCTTTATCCCCATCACCAAGTCAAAGGAGTGGTGGGAACTGGCCCAAGACGAACGCCGGCAGATTTTCGAGGAAACCAGCCACCATATCCGACGTTCCATGAACTCGCTGCCAGCTGTGGCCCGGCGGCTCCATCACAGCCGTGATGGGGGTGGGCCGTTCGATTTTTTGACCTGGTTTGAGTACGCGCCCGAAAGTGTCGCGGATTTCGACGAGCTGCTTGATGAGTTGCGGAGCACCGAGGAATGGATCTTCGTCGAACGCGAGGTCGAGGTGCGCTTGTCGCTCGGTTTGCAGTGACGAGCGCCCCGATGCCCGTCAGTTAACCCCAGATGATGAGCCGAATAGCAGGTTCCTGCTCGGCTACTCTGCATTAGATGCACTACTTACTGACATAATACACATGATCGTTCATATTGCCCAACAAATGACCCGACATAACACCCGCAAACTGGTAGCCTCAGGTCATGAGCGATATGTCAGCCGGGGATGGTTCTCGTTCCGGCGCTGATCGCGCGGCACATAAACGCTCCGTGGGTCTGAGCGTTGCTGAGATCGCAGCGGTGTTACAAGCGCAGCTGGGCCAGGTGCTCCTTGGGGTAATCTCGGGTAAGAACGCCCGCACGCTTGCTCGCTGGACACATGCAACGGTGCGGCCGCCGCGTGCGAGTGAAAAGCTTCTCAGAGACACATTTCAGGTGCTCGAGATCCTCTGTTCGGTTTGTTCGCCTGACGTTGCCAGGGCGTGGTTTATGGGTATGAACCCGGACCTGGGCGATGCTTCGCCGGTCGAAGCTCTCTCGGAGGGACGTTCCCGGGAGGTCATGGCCGCGGCGCGGTCCTACGTCGCCGCGGGCTAGGCGTTTCATTGTGGTGCGAGTGCGCGCCGGTCACCGATTGCAGCGGGGAGACAATGGGGCCGTTGCCCGTGATGATGTTGCTCTTACCGATGGATACCTCGAGTTCCTCGGTGACCTCGAACGGTGCGTCCGGGATGCGCAGAGTCGAGAGCTTAGGGCAGATCGTTACGGGCGATGCTGACGAGCTAAAGTGATCGAGTGGTAGTGCTTTCGATCAAAATCGATCATTTTGCGTTGCCGTAGCAACCGACAAGGAGGCATGTCATGCCTGGGGATTCGACGCGGCATGAGGCGCCACTCGGTGCCGGCGCCGCTGTTCTTGCCTGTGATATCGGGGGCACAGACACAAAGGCGGCACTGTTCGACCCTGCCGGGCGGATGCTCGGGCTCAGCCGAACAGCCACCCCGCTTCGGGGAACCGACACGGCTGACGCTGTGCTCGACCTGGTTGAGCACCTCGCTGCTGGATTCGCCCGTGACTTCCCCGATGTGCATCCCACGGCCGTCGGCCTGATCGCCCCTGGCATCGTCGACGACGAGCAAGGAATCGGCATTCATTCGGCGAACCTGCACTGGGACAACGTGCCGTTCAAGAAGCTCACTGAGGTACGCCTGAACCTTCCGGCCTCGTTCTCACACGACGTGCGCGCCGCCGGCGAGGCGGAGCATCGGCTCGGTGCGGCCCGTCCGTTCCGTGACGCCGTCGTCATGGTTAGCGGCACCGGTATCGCGGCATCGATCATCCTGGGTGGCCGCGCTCACATCGCTGGCGGTTTCGCTGGGGAGATCGGTCATTCGATCATTGACCCGTGCGGTGAGGTGTGTGCTTGCGGTGCCGTGGGATGCTTGGAAACCGTGGCGTCAGCCGGGGCTATTTTGCGCCGCTACTGTCTGGCCGGCGGCCGGCCTGCCGAGCCGATGCCGGCCAGCGCGAAGCAGGTGCTTGCCCTTGCCCAGACCGGCGACCTTGAGGCCCGACGGGTCTGGAACGATGCCCTCGACGCCCTGGCCCTTGTCATCGAGCAGCTCGCCTCGGTGCTTGCCCCCGAAGCCGTGGTCATCGGCGGCGGGCTGTCTCAAGCCGGAGACGCCCTGTTCGTGCCCCTGCGGGAACGTGTCGATGCGCTGCTCAGCTTCCACCGTCGACCGCTGCTGCTGCCCGCCCGGATTGGTGAGAACGCCGGGCTCCTCGGTGCGGCGCTGCGTGCGCGAGCTGCCGCGGAACGCGGGGCGACACCACCAACGATGCCAACGCTGTGACGACGCCGATGATAGGAACCACATGCCTCTGAACCGTTCCGAACGACTTGCCGCGGTGCTCGACCTTCTCGCCGAATCCGGCCAACTGGAGGTCGACGACATCATCACAAAGCTCGGCGTTTCAGCGGCGACCGCCCGCCGCGACCTCGACACTCTCGCCTCCCAGCAACTGCTCACCCGCACGCGCGGCGGCGCGATCGGACAATCCGTTGCGTACGATCTGCCGCTGCGCTACAAGCGCGAGCAGAACGCGCCGCAGAAGCTCCTGATCGCACGCGCCGCAAGCGCCCTGGTGTCTCGCGGCGCCGTCGTCGGGCTTTGCGGAGGCACAACCAGCACTGCGATCGCCGGTGTGCTGGGTGCCAGGGCCGACATCATGGAGGCGTCGCCGCATGCCACACTGACGGTCGTGACCAACGCGCTCAACATTGCCGCCCAGCTGGCGATGCGCCCACAGATCAAGACTGTCGTGACCGGCGGAGTCGTGCATTCGCGCTCCTACGAGCTGGTCGGTGCGTACAGCGACGCCGTGCTGCGGCAGGTGCGCATGGACATCGCGTTCATCGGCGTGAATGGCATCGATCCGGTTGTCGGCCCGACCGTGAACGACGAAGGCGAGGCCGCCGTCAATTCCTTGATGGCTGAGCGCGCCACCCGGGCTGTGATCGTGGCCGACTCCAGCAAGATCGGCCGCATCGCGTTCGCCAGCTTGGGCGAGTTGCATCGCTTCAGCGCGCTCATCACGGACTCGGGCATCTCGCCGGAGCAGCTGGCCGCATTCACCGACCATGACGTTGAGGTGATCGTCGCATCGTGACCAGCGCACCCACCCATATCATCCACTCCGCTCGCCTGGTCTCCGGCGGGCGCACTACCCCGGACGGCTGGGTGGCGTTCGCGGGTGACGCGGTGTCGGACGTCGGATCGGGCACCGGCTGGCAGGCGCTGGGCGCCAGGACGGACGACGTGACGGATGCCGCCGGCCGCCTGCTCACACCCGGCTTCATCGACATCCATTGTCACGGAGGTGGCGGGTTCGCCTTCGACGAGGGAGCTGATGCCATCCGCACGGCCCTCTCCGTTCACCACCGCCACGGAACCACCCGCATCGTGCTCTCCCTCGTCACCGCCAGCCAGACCGACCTCGAGTCCCGGCTTGCTGTCGCCGCGGATGCGGCTGAAACGAACCCGCTCGTGCTCGGCGCGCACCTTGAAGGCCCCTTCCTCGACGACACCTACCGCGGTGCGCACGATCCGGCGCTGCTGCGAACCCCTGACGCCGAGTCCATCGACCGGCTCCTCGCCGTAGGGCGTGGCCATCTTCGCCAGATGACGCTCGCGCCCGAGCTGCCGGGTGCACGGGAGGCCATCCGCACCCTCGTCGATGCCGGAGTCGCCGTGGCCGTGGGGCACAGCTCCGCCGACTACGCCACCGCCCTGACCGCGTTCGAGGCTGGCGCGTCAATCCTGACGCATGCGTTCAACGGTATGCGCGGGATCCACCATCGTGCTCCTGGTCCGGTCGCGGCAGCCACCCGCTCACCTGACGTGATGTTGGAGATCATCAATGACGGGGTGCACGTGCACCCGGAGGTGGTGCGTCTGGCCTTCGCCAGCGCGCCCGGCCGGATCGCACTGATCACCGATGCCATGGCCGCGGCCGGCTCCGATAATGGCGATTACCTGCTCGGGACGCTCGCTGTGACTGTCACCGACGGCGTGGCCCGCCTCGCCAACGGAAAGGGAGACGGCGCCATCGCCGGCTCCACGCTCACCTTCGACGCGGCTTTGCGACGGGCGGTCACCGAAGTGGGTATCCCGATCGAAGAGGCGGTCACCGCGCTCACCGAGACCCCCGCACGGGCCGTCGGGCGCAGCCGTGACCTAGGCCTGCTCGCGGTCGGCTACGCCGCCGACGCAGTGCTGCTGGACGATGAGTTAAACGTAGACGCGGTTTTTGCCGCCGGCCGGCACGTACTGGTCTAACGCACAGCCAGTGGCGATGCCCTCGTCTCCGTTGGTGCGATCTCACCGCGCTGGACAGGTGTAGTCGGACCGTCAGCACAATGCCGTCCGAAAATAATTTGCGTTCTTTTGTTGCTAGATGGATACTTATTTTCAGAGCAGTCGGGCCAATCAGTCCCGCAATCACGTTTCAATGAGGAGACCGCATGCAGAAGCGCTATCTTTCCATCGCCATGGCCGCCGTTGTAGCACTGGCCCTATCCGCTTGCTCCGGCGGGTCCACGGCCGGCGCCGCGACCGATGCCAAGGGCGAAACGCTCAACGTCTGGATCATGCAGGGCACCAACCCGGGTTCAGAGGCGTTTTTCAATACCGTCGGCCAGGAGTTCACGGAAGAGACGGGCGCGAAGCTCAACGTCGAGTTCGTGCAGTGGGCCGACGCCCACGACCGCTTCGTCACTGCCATCGCCGGAAATACGACTCCGGATGTCGCCGAGACCGGAAACACCTGGACGGCCGAGTTCGCCGATGCAGGGGCACTCGCCCCGATCGGCGAAAAGGTCAAGGAAGCCGGACTCGAGGACGACCTCGTCAAGGGCTTGGTCGAATCGGGCACCTACGACGGCGATCTCTACGGCATGCCCTGGTACGCGGGGGTGCGCTCGATCATCTTCCGCACAGACGTGTTTGAGGAGCTCGGCCTGACGCCGCCCACGACCTGGCAGGAACTCGTCGACGTGGCCACAGTCATCCAGGCTGAGCGCCCCGACCTGATCCCCTTCCCTGTTCCCGGCGACGCCGAGATGCTCACCTACCCCTGGGTATGGGGCGCGGGCGGCGACGTTTCGGTTCAAAAGGGCGAGAAATGGGCGTCCGGACTTGCCGGCGACCAGGCCCGCGAGGGAATCCAGTTCTACACGGACCTGGCCACCAAGCACGGCTTCTCCACCGCCGGCGCGACCACATGGAAAGAAACCGACGTGCTCGACAACTTCGCTCAGGGCAAAGTAGCAATGGCCATTTCCGGCTCCTGGACCCCAGCGACGCTCCTTGAAAAGGCGCCCGAGCTCGAGGGCAAACTGGGTGCCATCCCGATCCCCGGCAAGGACAGCGGCATCAGCCCCTCGGTCCTCGGTGGCTCCCACCTCAGCGTCTTTAACACAGCCAAGAACGAAGACCTCGCCTGGGCCTTCGTCGAGATGATGAGTACCGGCCAGTTCGCACAGGACTGGGCCGACCAGACCGGGTACTTCCCCGGCCTCGAATCACTGCTGAAGAAGACCATGAAGTCGGATGACCCGCTGGTGAGGCCCTTCGCAGAGCAGATGGTCGACGGCGGCGCATCCGTGCCCGTCACACCCAAGTACGGTGCGGTACAGGCTAAGAAAACCACTAACGCGATGATCCAGGCGATTCTTTCCGGCCAGAAGACGGTCGATGAGGCCACGAAGGACGCAGCCGCGGAGATGGATGAAATCATGAACGGCAAGTAGACACAATGACCGTCGTACTCAACCAGCCGCCCGTGGACGAGGGACGTATTGCTCCCTCGCCCACGGGCGGCCGTCCGCCGAAACGTCGGCGCCTCATCACCATGACCCAGGCCCGGCCGTGGCTGCTCCTCGCCCCGGCACTCATACTGTTGGCTGGGCTTCTGCTCTGGCCGCTCGCGCGGGTGTTCCTTTTCTCCCTGCAGGACTACGGCCTGCGTGAAATCGTCAGCGGCGAGAGCAACTTCATCGGCCTGGACAACTACGCCGAGATCTTCGGTGACGCTTCTCTGTGGAGCGTCGTGCTGCCAAACACGATCGGCTTCGCCCTCGTGGCCGTTTCCTCGACTGTCATCTTCGGAACGCTGGTCGCCCTGCTGATGGCTTCGCTCAGCCCACTGTGGCGCACCATCGTCGGCAGTGCCGTGATGGTTGCCTGGGCGATGCCTGCCGTGACCGGCACCTACGTCTGGATCTGGATCTTCGACGCAGACCAGGGACTGGTCAACGAGACCCTCAAGGGCCTCGGCCTGATGGATGAGTCCTTCAACTGGTTCACCAACCCGGTGACCTTTTACGGGATCGTGGCGTTGAACATTGTGCACCACGGCTTCCCGTTCGTCGCAATCACGGTACTCGCGGGCCTACTCGGCGTTCCCAAGGAGATGCTTGAGGCCGCCGAAATGGACGGTGCGGGCCCGGTGCGACGCTTCTTCCAGATCGTGTACCCAACCATCAAGCCCGTCTTCTCGGTCGTGGTCATCCTCTCGACCATCTGGGACTTCAAGGTATTCGCCCAGATCTACCTCATGCCTGGAGGGTCAGGGTCAAACCGGGAGGTACTCAACCTCGGCGTCTGGTCGTACGTGGAGTCGTTCGGGCAGAACCGCTACGGCTTCGGAGCGGCCATAGCCGTGCTCCTTACGGTGCTGCTCCTGATTATTACTGCCATTTATGTGCGCACCCTGTTCAAGGAGGAAAAGGTATGAGGCACAACTCGCTCAGCCGGAGTCTAGGCAAGGCCGTGCTCGTAGTCCTGCTCCTAGTCTTCACTCTCTTCCCCGCGTACTGGATGATCTCCAGCTCCTTCGACGCGCAGGCGTCCAGCGGGGGTCAGTCCCTTCTGCCTCAGGAGTTCACTCTCGACAACTACGAGTTCGTGCTCACCGAGGGCGGGTTCGGCACCTTCCTCCGCAATTCGGCGATCGTCGCTTTCTTCACGGTGACCATCTCGGGGATCGTAGCGCTGCTGGCCTCGGTCGCGGTCGCTCGCTTCCGCTTCAAGTTCCGCACCGGCATCCTGATCATGGTGCTCACCGTGCAGATGGTGCCGCTCGAGGCCCTCATCATCCCCCTGTTCGTGCAAGTTCGAGACCTGCAGATGCTCAACTCGCTGGTCGGGCTCGTCGTGGTTTACCTGGCCTTCTCGCTACCTTTCGCGATCTGGATGCTGCGCGGCTTCGTCGCCGCCGTCCCGATCGAGCTCGAAGAGGCCGCGTACATAGACGGCGCCAGCTGGGGACGAATGTTCCGCTCGATCATGCTGCCCCTCGTGGCACCCGGCCTCGTGGCGACAAGCGTCTTCTCGTTCATCGTCGCCTGGAACGAGTTCATCTTTGCGATGACCCTGCTCGGCGGCGCAGCGGAGAACTACACCGTGGCCATCGGCCTCAAACAATTCTTTGGCATACACTCCAACGACTGGGGGCCAGTCATGGCTGCTTCCACCATTATTACGATCCCGGTGATGATCTTCTTCATCCTCGTACAGGGCAAGCTCAGCGGCGGCCTCGTGGCGGGGGCGGTCAAGGGATGACCGCGGCGACCGACCCCACCCTGCACCGGCTCGTAAACGGTGTTCTCTGGCCTGGCTTCACTGGCCTCCGCACCCCCGACTGGCTCGCCCGGGCACTCGACCACGGTCTCGCCGGGGTGGTCTACTTCGGTCACAACATCGATGAGAGCGATGCCGAGCAGCCGGCGCGACTCTCCGCCGAGTTGCGGAACACCCGGCCCGACGTGCTGATTGGAATCGATGAGGAGGGCGGCAACGTGTCGCGGCTCGACGCGGTGCGGGGATCCCTTCTGCCAGGGCACGCCCAACTGGGCTGCCTCGACAACCTTGACTCCACCCAAGAGGTCGGCCGGATGATCGGTCGACGGGCGGCATCCGCGGGCGCAAACGTCGTGCTCGCACCGGTCGCCGACGTGAACACGAACCCGGCCAACCCGGTGATCGGCGTGCGGGCCTTCGGCCGGGACACACGCCTCGTGGCACGGCATGTCGCCGCCATGATCTGTGGCCTACAGGAATCGGGGGTCGCCGCCTGCGTCAAGCACTTCCCGGGCCACGGTGACACCCACACCGACTCGCACCTTGCCCTGCCCCGCCTCGACTTGTCCTGGACTCAGATCGAGCGCGACCATCTGCCGCCCTTCCACGCGGCCGTAGCCGCCGGGGTTCGTGCCGTGATGACGGCGCACATCGTGGTGCCCGACCATGGCGACCTGCCCGCAACGCTCAATCCACGAATCCTCGCCGCGCTGCGCGAGACCGGCTTCTCCGGCACGATCGTGACGGATGCCCTCGACATGGCGGCGATCCGAGCCTCGTTCGGCGCCGGGCCGGGCGCCGTGCTCGCACTGGTTGCCGGAGCCGAACTGCTCTGCATCGGCAACCCTTCCAACCTCGGGCCTAACGGCGGCCGCACCACGGACCGAGCCGACTACCTCGAGGTGCGGGATGCCCTTTTCGAGGCCCTCGACGAGGGTGTGCTCACCGCGGAGGCCCTTGAGCGGGCCGGGGAATCGGCCGCGAGGCTCGCCCTGCCCGTCGACCCCCCGATCACCGCGAACAATCCAGCCCCCAGCGCCCAACGAGATTTCTTCGACGCTGGACGCATGGTGCGCTCGGCTATCACGGTGCGCGGTGGCGCAACGCTCGATCAGCACCGGCTGACGCTGCTCGATCTGAGGGCACGGGCCACCCTGGCCGTCGCATCCACGGCCGATACTTTCGCGGCAAGCCTGTCGCGAACTCATAATCTTGACCGCCTCGCGCCGGGTGCCGACCAGGCGGCGCTGGCCGAAACAGTACTATCGATCCCGAGTGACAGCGGCGTGGTCGTGCTCGTGGACCGGATCGCTTCCGCGGGCGCTCAGCGGGATGCCGTGAGATGCATTGCCGACCTGCGCCCCCATGCCGTTGTCATCAATGCGGGGGTGCCTTCCCCCGACACCCTCCCACTTGCTGTCATCGACGCTCTGGGGTCATCGAAGATCACCGCGGACACAGTGACTGGCATCCTGCACGGCGAGACACCATGAGAATTCTGTCGCTCCAATCGGGGACTTCCGCCGATGGCATCGACGTTGTCATCGTGGACATCGACATCGATGTCGACAACACGGCTGCGGGCGATGATTCTCTTATTCCGTGGCTCACCATGCGCCCGCTGCTCACCCGGACCGTAGCCTGGACCCCAGAGTTACGGACGCGCGTGCTCGACCTGGCAGATGGATCCCGTGTAGACGCCGAGGAACTCTGCCGTCTGGACACCCTCACCGGTCAGGAATTCGCGGCGGCCTCCCTGGCCGCCATGCGGCAGCTCGGCACCCCCGTGGCGCTGGTTGTCTCGCACGGACAAACCGTCTTCCACTGGGTCGACGACGGCCACGCCCGCGGAACCCTCCAACTCGGTGAGGCCTCCTGGATCGCTGAGGCGACCGCCGCGCCCGTGCTGTGCAACCTCCGCGCGGCAGACATCGCGGCAGGAGGTGAGGGTGCTCCGCTCATGGGCGTCTTCGATCGGGCCTGGCTCGGCTCATCAGCCGCCGACACTGGCCGGCCGGCCGCGACCGTCAACCTGGGCGGAATCGCGAATCTGTCGGTCGTGGGCTCCGATGGAACGGTAATGGCCTGGGATACCGGTCCCGGCAACGTGCTGATCGACGCCGTAGTCGCGCGCGGCACAAACGGCGCCGCCAGCTTCGATGCGGATGGCCGGCTCGCGGCGGCTGGGAAGGTCGACGACCGGCTCCTCTCGGCTCTCCTCGACCATCCCTACCTGCGCCGGATGGCACCCAAGTCGACGGGCCGTGAGACATTCGGGCTTCCCTTCGTGGACTCGGCTCTGGACGTGGTCAAGGGTGGGCCTCCACTGGAACTTGAGGACCTCGTGGCCACGCTCACCCGGCTAACCGCCCGCTCGATCGGTGCCGCCCTGCGTGCCGGCGGGGCCGATCTGCCAGTACGCCTGATCGCCTCGGGCGGCGGAGTCCGCAATCCGTCGCTGATGTCCGAGCTTGGAGCTGAACTCGCCGGGGACGGGATCGCCCTGGTTTCCTCGGCTGAATGTGGCATCGACCCTGATTTCAAGGAGTCGCTCATGTTCGCCCTGCTGGGATTCCTGAGCTGGCATGGCGTTCCCTGCGACCTGCCGGCGACCGCGCCGGGCCGGGCCCGTTTGGCAGGGCAACTCGTCTACGGTCCAGGGCCTGTGCGCATGCCGACGCCGCTGGACGGCATCCGCGGCCTCCGCGTCCTGCCGCGGGAAGACAGCACGCCGGGGACTGTGGGGAGGTCAGAGCGATGAGTGCACTGACCGTGCTGGCCGTAGACCTCGGCAAGACGTCCTGCCGGGTTCGGCTCAGCCGCGGCGACGCGGTGCTCGGCGAGGCCACCGGCGAGGGGTCACCCGGCCTGGCCGACGAGCATGGCACTGACCTCGCGCGCCACGCCATCCTCGGGTCGGTGTCGGGTCTTGATCCGGACCTCCAGCGGCTCCTCCCGAGCCTCGACGGCATCGGCATTGGCGCCGCAGGCGCCCTGGCAGCACCAGATGCCGGGCGCGGGCTCCTGCAACGGCTGCGGGCCGATTTCGATGTGCCCACCGCTCTCATCAGTGACGGTCTCGCGGCACACGTTGGCGCATTCGCCGGCGGCCCCGGCACAGTCCTCATCGCAGGCACGGGCGCCGTCGTCTTCGCGGTCGACCACACCGGGTTGATTCGACAGATTGACGGGCTTGGACCGTGGCTGGGCGATGACGGCAGTGGCCGCTGGATCGGTCAGCAGGGGCTGCAGGCGGCCCTCCGTGCCGGTGATGGCCGCGGTCTGGAGACAGCTCTCCGAGCCGATGCGACCGACCTTGCCGGTGGCCTCGCCGCTCTGCCAGGTTGGGTCTCGGCCACCGGCACTCCCGCGCGAACTCTCGGCACGTTCGCCCCCATCGTGATCACCCGAGCGACCCTTGGCGACGGCGTGGCAGTGGCGATCATCGCGGAGGCCTGCACCCTTCTCGCGCTCGCCTGCGTCGCGGCCCGCGACGACAGCGGTCGCGTCTGTATCACCGGCGGTCTCGTGTCCCACCCCTACTTCCGTGCCGTCCTCGACGCCACATTAAGCAAGGTCTCTCTCTCGCTTGTCTCCCCCCTCGGAGATGCCCTCGCCGGCGCCGCACTCATCGCCCACTCCCGTGTACTACCCCATGAGACGAGAATCACCCGTGGCTAAGCCGCACCTCCGAAATCAGCCCGACCACGCCGACCTGCGCGACTCGCTCGCTACGCTCTCAACGGAACAGGTCAGTGACCGGCATCCGGATCTCGACCTGCTCTCGACCGCCGAACTCGTGCGCGCGATGAACGAGGAGGACGCCGCCGTGGCCGCTGCTGTAGCTGCCGCGAGCCCCGCCATCGCGGCCGCGATCGACGGCATCGTCGGCCGGATGAGCGCCGGGGGACGCCTGATTTACGTCGGTGCAGGGACCGCAGGGCGGATGGGTATCCTCGATGCCAGCGAGGCGCCCCCCACGTTCGGGACCAGCCCCGAACAGGTGCTCGGGGTTATTGCCGGCGGCCCGGGCGCGATTCAAGCCGCGGTCGAGAACGCGGAAGACGACGACATCGCTGGGGCATCCGACCTGCGCATGCTGGGTGTTTCAGCATTGGACGCTGTGATCGGCATTTCCGCGTCCGGCCGCACACCCTATGTTCTCGGCGCCATCGAGTACGCATCGTCGGTCGGCGCGTTCACAGCTGGGATCTCCTGCAATTCGGAATCGGATCTCGGCCAAGCTGGCGATGTTGCCATCGACGTTGTGGTCGGTCCCGAGATCCTCACCGGATCAACCAGGCTCAAGGCTGGCACCGCGCAGAAAATGGTGCTCAACATGCTGAGCACGATCACGATGGTGCGGCTGGGCAAGACTTACCGCAACCTCATGGTGGACATGAAGGCCACCAATGAGAAGCTACGGGCCCGCGCCGAGAGGACCGTTATGCTGGCGACACAAGCAGATGCGGTCGATGCCGCCCGAGCACTCAACGCTGTCGATGGGTCCGTGAAAGCGGCTATTTTGGTGCTGCTGACTGACCTCGAACCAACCACCGCAATCAAGGTCCTGACCGCCCACCATGGATTTCTTCGCGAAGCTATGAGCGCCGCGCCAACCCGCGGAAGGACTGTGCATGGCTGCTAATGCCCTCCTGAAGTTGCGGCAGGCATTGCCCGACCTCAGCACCACCGATTCACGGGTTGCCCGGGCCGTCATTGACGATCCCACCATCCTCGGCCGCACCATCACGGAGGTCGCGACTATCTGCGCGACGTCGCCAGGCACGGTCGCGCGATTCTGTCAAAAATTGGGCTACTCGGGATACCGGGAGTTTCGCATCGAAGTGGCAGCGGCGGCAGGCTGGGCGCAGGCGCAGCGCGCCCGGTTCCACGTCGCTGACGGGGAAATTAACCGCACCGACAGTGCAGAAGACGTCGTTGCCAAGATCGCCTACCAGGAGGTGCTGGCGATCGAGGAAACGGCGAAGGCACTCGACCTCGTGACACTCGACCGAGTAGTGACTTCCATCGTGGCATCGACTCGCATCGACGTGTACGGCTTCGGCTCAAGCGGCCTGGCCGCGCAGGACCTGCAGCAGAAGCTGTACCGAATCGGGCTCTCCGCCACGTCCTTCTCCGACATGCACCTAGCCTGGGCATCCGCGGCTCTTCAGCGGCCCGGCGGGGTCGCCATCGCTATCTCGCATTCCGGCCTCACCGTCGAGACGAGCAATGCGCTGAAGATCGCGCGCGCCGCCGGCGCGACGGCCGTGGGAATCACCAATTTTCCCGATTCGCCATTGGTCGAAAACTGCGACTTCGTACTCACCACCCAGGCGAGGGAAAACCGTTACCGTGCCGGTGCCATGTCAAGCCGCATCGCTCAGCTGGCCCTGGTCGACATTCTCTTCGTGCGCATCGCTCAGTCAATGTACGACGACATGACGGAGTCACTTCGACTCACTTATGAAGCCGTCCAGGGTCATCGGATGCAGCCGGGCGACGGCCGCACCGCGACCGACTAGCCGTCCTCAGATCCCCTGCCAGGCTGGCTTATTCGCCCAGGCGTAGCGGAAGTAATCGAGGTTGGTGAGCTTGCTCGCTGCGGCCTCGTCGACAACTACCGTGACGTGTGGGTGCAGCTGGATGGCCGATCCCGGTTGACTAGATGTGACCGGACCCTCTACGGCGGCGGCAATGGCAGCGGCCTTGACATCCCCGAAAGCGAGCAGCACAAGGTGGCGCGCGCGCTGGATCGTACCGAGCCCCTGGGTGATGCAGTGCACCGGCACATCATCGGGCGAGTTGAAGAAGCGGGCGTTGTCGGCCCGCGTCTGCGGCGTGAGCGTCTTCACTCGAGTGAGCGACGCGAATGAAGAACCCGGCTCATTGAAGCCAATGTGACCCGTGCGGCCGATTCCCAAGATTTGCAGGTCCACCCCGCCGGCGTCGATGATCGCCCGCTCGTAGTCCGCGCCCGCGGTAGAGAGCGTGGTCGGATCCCCGCTGGGCATACGGATGTTGCCTGGCGTGAGCCCGAGGGGCGTCACGACGTCACGGGCGATGACGACGCGGTAACTTTCAGGGTGCCCGTCGGGCAGGCCGACGTACTCATCCAGGGAGAAGCCCCGCACCTGCGACACATCGAGCGGATTCGCGGCAAGCGAGCTGGCGAGCGAGCGGTAGACGGGCAGCGGTGTTGACCCGGTCGCCAGACCGAGCACTGCGTCGGGCCTAGCCTCGATCAGCGCACGGATCGCCGCCGCGACGAGCCTGCCCCCAGCATCCTCGTTCTCAACAACAATGATTTCGGCCACTGAATATCCTCCCTTCAACGTGATTGATTATGACTTTAGAGTATCAGTTTCAATCAGTTTCAATCATCAAGATCTACCGCGTGGAAGAGGGCTCGAACCAGGCGCAGCTTGCGTTTGGACATCTCTGCACTTTTTGCAGCTCCACGTTCTCGGGCGGCATGGACGACTTGGCCTGCTCAGGGACGCCGAATAGCTCGGCCATGAGCGCCCCTACGGCGGGGATCGGATGCCCGAGAATCCAGGGGCTTGTGCGGCGGGAGAAACTGGCCGTCCGTTCCCGCGGTGTGCGTCCCCTACAGTTCCACGTCGTCAGGCGGTATCGACGTCGGCACGATCCGGGCGGTTGTGTCCTTGCGCCGGTGAAGGTGTCCTTGGTCGGGGTCGCAGTCGCGGAAGGGCCCGTTGCCTTTGTCGAAGATCACCGCGGCGTGGCGGTCCCAGTGGTTGATCCACCAGGAGGATACGGTGCCGGCGTCGCCGTCCATGACGCTGGCGTCGGCTTGCATGCTGGCCTGCCAGAGGGCTTTGAATCGGGCGACGACTTCGGGATGGAGCCACCATTGGTTGCACCACGGCGAACTGCTGGGTTGTGGCCATGTGCCGGCGACTCCAATGACATCATTGCTCACCCGAATATCGACCTCGTCGTTGTCCTCACTCCGGGTCCGCAACGCAGAGTGCTAAATTATTTAGTAGGTCATCGCTAGTTCGGAGGCGTTCAGCGACGTTTAGCGTCACGATTGAGCGGCCGCGGAGATTTCGGACTGACAGTGTCCACCTCCCCCTGGATGGGGGCGGTATTGACACCTTTACCGAATTACAGATCGGACCCGCATGTTCAGCAACCTAACCGGATGGCATTCCTTGATCATCCTTGCAATCGTCGTGCTTCTCTTCGGCTCGTCCAAACTTCCCGCCCTTGCTCGCAGCCTTGGGCAATCGACAAAGATCCTGAAGAGCGAAATGCAGAGTACGACCCCCGCCGAATCAGGCCGCGATGCCCCGGTGGCCGCTACACCCGAGTCACCGGAGCCGGCTTCCCGCCTCTGAGACGGGTGCCAAAGGGCACACAAGGAACGCCCGCGACATTGTCGCGGACGTTCCTTTTTTCCTAGCCGGTCCGGGGTCAGCCGGAGGTGACCTTCCCGCCCTCGCTGCCTTGCGTGTCCTGGTTGAGCTGGGCGTCGGTACAGACCCGTCGGACCTTTACAACCTGCACGGTCAACGTCAACCAAATGGCGGCGACGATGGTGAAGATCGATATGACCGTGACCTTTCCCATCGTGACAAAGGGTTTGGGTTCGGCCGGATGGTATGCCGACTGGCCCACCGTGACATTCACGGTTACCGAGTCTGTGATCGGTTGCTCGCCCATAGACGGTGTGTAGTGGGCGAAGAACTCCTGCGGCCCGGCCTCTGACGGCCGGTAGAGGTGATCAGAGTCTCCGCCCAGGGTCAGGACGGCGACGCCCGTGGTATCGGTGGCGATTGTGCCCAGGGGAAGGAGCCGTTCCCCC
>NZ_PJJV01000029.1:0-9616 GCF_002929655.1 Cryobacterium sp. M23 | reverse complement strand
GGCCCTGTTCGCGGTCGTGATGGAGGCCTACGTCCACGGCGTCTCGACCCGAAAGGTCGACGACCTGGTCAAGGCCCTCGGAGCTGACACCGGGATCTCCAAGTCGGAAGTGTCCCGGATCTGCGCCGGTCTCGATGCGCAAGTGGCGGAGTTTCGGGATCGGACCCTCGCCGCACAAGACTTCCCCTACGTGTTCCTCGACGCCACCTACCGCAAGGCCCGCGTCGGGCACTGGATCGTCTCCCAAGCAGTCGTCGTCGCGGTCGGCGTGGCCGCCGACGGGCGCCGGGAAGTTCTTGGGTTCGACGTTGGCGACAGTGAAAACGAAGGCTTCTGGACCAGCTTCCTGCGGTCGTTGAAGACTCGAGGTCTGGATGGGGTGAAGCTGGTCATGTCTGACGCTCACACCGGGCTGAAGAAAGCCATCGGGACCGTCTTTCAAGGCGCTGGCTGGCAGAGATGCCGGGTGGCTACCAATCGACGGTCGCCTGATTCCGCGCTTTCTCGACGAGTTCGTCCCGATCGTGCAGGTGCACGACAGGTCGGTATCCGCCGAAGTAACCGGACGGGGAGCACAGCCAAATGACGAGATCGTCTGGCGCCCAACTGAGTTCGGCCGCCAGCGCAACCAGAGCGACAACGACAGGTTCAACGTGACCAGCCACCAACTGGAAGCCAGGAAAGACGAAGTCGCCTTCACGCTGGACCGCGAGAAGTTGCCCACTTTCCCGCAGCCGGGCCACCAAATCAAGCTCGCCTTCCGGCATGTTGAGGGCCTTCAAGACCTCATGGGCAGTAAGTAGTCCCCAATTCGTATCTATCTCACTCCAGAACGATTCAATCCTCATCGGCCCCTCTTAGTTCCTCAACGAGCTGGGACCGCTCAGCGCGTCAAAAGAGGGTGTCTGCTCCCATGACGCCCAGCGGGTCATACACTTTGGGTTCGGCAAGCTCGGAGGATTCGGCCACGCAGCACTCCCGCTCGCAGGTGCGGCCGTTGTGAAAGAAGTCCATGGCTTGCTCCAACATTGACGACGACTGTCCGAGCGCCATTGTAGGTAGATGCTCTGTTCATCACGTTTCGGGTGGCGGAATTGAGCGAAGTCCGAGTACCGCCGTTCTCAAAGTCGCTGAAGAAGTCTATGAGGCTCTCAAACCAGGCCCCCCGCAGTTCGTTGAGTTCAGGGTCAGCCTCGAGGATTGAATTGATTGTGGGGTCATCGTGTCTCATACGGTCATCTATGCGCGGGCTGGAATCGAGGTGTCCACATCGACTCGCAACGGGCTCGGCGCGCGTGGTGCTAGGGAGCATGGACGCTGCCCTCCCGGTATTGGACGTACGCCCGAATACGAAGGACGTCATCAACTGTCAATCCCCTCTCGGGCTTGGTACCGACCAAGAGTGAGGTCGTGCTGCCGAAGGTCTGATCCATGCTCCGGCGTTGTGGTGTCCATGGGCCGCGGTTCTCGTCGCCGAGGAGGTCGTCGACCATGACGAATTCCTGATCCGTCACGACACGGCTCACGGCTTTCGTCTTGATCCAGATGTCACGAAACATCAGGTCCCCCTGTCGCGTGCCCACCGTGGCTACCCGCCACGGGCCCCCGTGCAGCCCAAGCGCTGGAACTAAGAAGTTGGCGCCGGCATCCCATGACGTGCACCAGATCGGCTCGACGAGTCTCTCGTCGATCAATTCGTTCAAGGCGGCGACCGCTGCGCGGCTGACCCAGGCATGGGAGGGATACGGCACGGGGGCGAATGTCGGAAACCTATCCAATTCCTTCCAGACCGCCACATTGTTGAAAGTCAGGCCGCACAGTCCACCGTCGACGTCCATGAAGAGTGGTATCGGAGCCACGTCGCTTTTCGGTGCCATGTCGACCTTTCAGATCAGTTTCGAGTTTGGCTCACTGACGACGCGATGACGTTCCTCGAACTCCATTCGAACGAAACTACCGCCTCGTTTCTTACCTGCTGTCGAGATCGCAAGACGTTGTCACAAGCTCGGTGTAATCGCCCACCGGCCTCGGCCGGCTATCAGCGGCTGAAGCTGTCGCCGCGCTACCGTGGGGTCGCAGGCGACGCTCGGTAGTGAATCCGGCGGGGCATGGTTGTGGCCCCGGCGCGGCGCCCTCACAGAACTTTGGTTTCGAGGGAGATTCTCGTAATGCGCGCGGTTGAGTGTATCGACGGACCGAACAAATAACTGCCGTCGGAGATGATGAGCAATCCGCGCTCACCGACTTCGAGGCCCGACATTTCGCTCAAGATCACCGTTTTACCGTCATAGGTTCCTGCTCCCGACGTGGGTGCGGGCAGCCGCTTCCATGTCAAGCGTCCGATGGTGGAGATTATATGGACGGTGCCCGAGAGCGTCTCTACCCGGTAAACCCCTGGCTCACTGGGAATGCTCCGGAGATAAGGATAGAGTCCTTCGTGCGTTGTCGCATCAGGGTCTTCGTTCATGCGCGAGGCTCCGAATCATCGTCGTCGACACCTTCCAGGGCGAGCGGCATCGAATCTACATGTTCTGCAATTGA
Organism: Cryobacterium sp. M23; assembly: GCF_002929655.1. Taxonomy (NCBI): domain Bacteria; kingdom Bacillati; phylum Actinomycetota; class Actinomycetes; order Micrococcales; family Microbacteriaceae; genus Cryobacterium; species Cryobacterium sp. M23. The sequence continues at coordinate 7,075 of NZ_PJJV01000029.1, read as the reverse complement.
ACTTCATCCGTGGAGAACAGATCGAGCGTCGAAGTACATGCTGTGCGTCGCTCTCGCTACGCGGCGACTTGAGTATCCACCGCCCGCCACGTTCGACAACTTCGGCCGTGCCGCCGCGTGCGCCACCATCGATCGAATCAAATACGACCGAGGTCGATGGCCACTGAAAGTGCTCCGAGAATAGTGCCACAGATCGACCTATGCCGTAACGAGCTGCATCAGCTCGGTGTAGTCGGTAACGACGTCGTAGGTGACGTCTTGGCCGTTCTTCTCACTAATGGACTCGAAGAATTTGCGGGCGCACTCGATCTTGGCGTCCTCCATACCCTTGAGCTGGAGCGTCGAAAGAGAGCCCTTGGTTTCAGCAACGAAGTAGACGTGCTTGACGCTGCCCTCTGTGAACGCGATCGCCCAGTCGGGGTTGTAATCACCCACCGGAGTCGGGATGAAGAACCCGCGCGGGAGCTTCGCGTAGACAGCGACCTCGGTACTGGTGTCTAGCTCTGTGACGAACGCGCGCTCAATCTTGGAGTCCGTCACCACGAAGTCGTAGACGTGTTTCTTGAGTTTGTCACCCGCCTTGCTGAAGTCCTGCGCGGTTTGATTCTCGGTGAAGATCGCCGAGTCGAACCGGTCCTCCAGTGTGTCGTACGCCAGGTGCTCGACGATGACAGTCGCCTTCTGCTCGTTAATTAATCGCGCCGCCTCGGTGATGAACTGCTCCGGGTTGAGCCGGAACTTCCCGAACGTGCCCGGCACCACGCCTCGTAAGATCGCGGCAACCGTACGACGGGTGAGCTGGGTCTTCTCGGTGATCTCACCAAGCAAGTCGTACTTCACCTGCGATCCCGCACTCACGGTCTCGGTGTGAGTCTGCGTGGACGACACCGCGAACCCCGAGCCGCCCGCGAGGTCGTCAGCCTCCAACTTCTCGCGCTGCTGCCCTGCTTGGACGACGTACTGCATCGCGGCGACGTTCAGGTGCTTATCGAGATGGTCGGCGGACTTGCGGATCAGCTCGGCCGAGTCGAACTCGACTTGGTAGACCGCCTTGTGATTGATCCGGCCCCAGAGTGCCTGGAACTCCTTCTTCGCGAAGTTCGCCTCGTTGAGCGGGATCCTCTTCGGCTTGCGGTCGTCGGTGATCTCCGGCGCCGCGACGTGTAGAGCGTCAACTAGTTCCGCAACCTGGTAAAAGTACGGCTGCAGCGAGGCTGGCAGCTCGGGCATCTCTGGCAATTCGGCCCGATCGAGCCACTTGTCGGTGAGGTGCTGCTCATAGTCGATAAAGGAGTTAATCGTCAACCAGTGCTGGAGCTGTTTTGTCTCGTCTAGCGTGATCGCGTGAAGGGTTCCGGTTGGAACATCCTCAACAGTCTTGCCGACGAAGTACTCGGGGGTCGCCTTGCGCGGTCGGGCAGCTAAGGACTCCGAAATCTCCTTCTGAAGTCCGGCAACAAAGTCGGTGTATGACTCGTCGGTGACCACCGTCAACTCGTTGATGTCATGCACAGTGGCGGGGTTGTCCATGCGTATGCCGTGCTGGTCGACGGCGAGGCGCAGGCCGCGGCCGATCTCTTGGCGCCGGGAGACAGTGTTGTCGCTCTTCTTGAGCATGCCCATGACGAACACGTTGGGATTGTCCCAGCCCTCGCGCAGCGCGGAGTGGGAGAAGAGGAACCGGACTGGCTCTGTGAACGAGAGCAGTCGCTCTTTATCCTTCAGGATCAGGTCGTACGCATCGATGTCGTTCGACTGCCCCTTGTCGTCGCCACGGCCGGAGACATTGCCGTCAACTTGATGCTTGGATTTCTTGTCGATCGAGAAGTATCCCTCGTGTACCCGTCGGACTTCATCGCGCCGCAAGTACTGCTGGAACTCCCCGGTCAAGTCATCGATCGCCAGCTCGCCGAGTACCTCGTCGCGGATCGCGGCAAACTCCTCCTCAAACATGCGGGCGTAGTCGCCGAGGGTGTCTTCGCGGCCGTAGTCACGGTATTTAGCGACCTCGTCAATGAAGAACAGCGAGAGTACCTTGATGCCCTGGCTGAACAGCGCACGCTCTTTATCCAGGTGGGCGCGAATGACTTCGCGAATTTGGATGCGCCGCTTCGTCTCCTCCGTGGCGTCGCGGTCGGCGAGCTGCCCGGCAATGACGATGTCACCGTTACTCAGCTCGATCACGTCACGGTTCGCGTCGATCTCGGTGATGAACAAACCCTTGTAAGCCTCAATGCCGTTCGATACATCGTGTAGGTTCGCACCGACGTCGAGGCGCTTGACCTGACGTTTGATGCCAGTCTGGGTCTGCACTTCAATCTCGATCCGAGCACGCGGCTTCGCACCTTTGGCAATCTCGATCGCGTCCAGGTATAGGTATGCGGTGGATCCGGCCAGACCCTTTACCGTGATTCCTCGCACCGCAATCTTCTTGACAAGCCTCTGGTTGTATGCATCCAAGGCATCGAGGCGGTGCACCTTTGTGTGCTCGACTTTGTGAGTGGCCGAGTAGCGCAACATCATCAGGCCGTGGAAGCGCGAGAGCGCATCGAGGGACTTCGCAGCACCGATCTTTTGCGGCTCGTCAATGATCACGATAGGTCGGTTCGCCGCGATCACGTCGATCGGACGCCGCGACTGGAAGTCATCGAGTACGTCGTAGATGCGACGGTTATCTTTACCAGTCGCGTTAAACGCCTGGATGTTGATGATCATCACCTGCACCCCGGCATCGGAGCTGAAGCGCTCGATCTCGTGCAGTTGCGAGGAGTTGTAGATGAACGATCGCGGCTTGGTCCCGTAAAGCTGTTGGAAATGCTCGGAAGTGACGTCGAACGATTTCTTGACGCCCTCACGGATCGCGAGCGAGGGCACCACGAGCCCCCGGGGCCGCCTTGCTATCGACAAGCGTCGTCGACAGCGGCAGGTTGCGAGACCGCTGGACCTTATGAACATTCTCCAGCAGCTGGGTAGAGGAGAGCGCTATGTCGGTGTTCCGAAGACTGGAGTCGGGCTTATCGTTCGTCTCGAACAGCGTCGGGTTCGAGGCAGGCGTCACCTTGCCTGGGTCGATTCGATAGGAGATGCCGTCTCGCTTGGGCTGCCCCTCGAAAATCTCGACAACCGAGTCGACAGCGTCGGTCTGGTACTGCTGGACCTTGAACTGTAGTTTCATCCCGATCAGATCGCCTTCACGTCGGTGGCCGGAGACACCTCGCGGAAAACCTGCTCCGCATTGATCCGCGCTGCATCCGACGCGAAGCCAGAGTCGCGGAACACAGCGCGCAGCGGCTGACGCTTCGCGATCGAATGCACAACCGCTGGGCTGACCTGTTCGTCGAAGCATGCGATCAGAGCACGCTGGCCGATCGCGTTCCGGGCGGCTGCGACGGCCAGGGACGCCTTCATCCTGGGCTCGATCGAGTACCCGACGATCTTGTTCGAGTAGACGTCTTTGATCGCGCAGAGGTAGATCTTGCCCTCGTCGGTGCGGTGTTCGGTGATGTCGGTGAGCCAGAGCTGGTTCGGGCGTGTCGCGGTGAATTTCCGTTTGACGTGGTCGTCGTGGACGGGCGGGCCGGCCTTGCGCGTGAGGCCGCGTTTCTTCGCGAACACGGACCAAAGCCGTTGCTGCGAGCACAGCCGCCAGACCCGGTTCTCACCTGCGGTGAGGCCGGCCTGGCCGAGCTCGTCGGAGATGAACCGGTAGCCGAACGCGGGGTCGTCTCGGTGGATATCCCAGGCGGCGTTGGTGAGATGGGCGTCGTCCCAGTCGCGCTGGGAGATGGGGTCGCGCTTCCATTGGTAGAACGCTTGTTTGGAGAAGCGCAACACCCGGCAGGTCACCATGACGGGGACACCGTCCACGGCCATTTCACGGACCAGCGGGTAGATCATTTTGGGTTGACGTCCCGGGACAGATAGGCGACGGCACGGCGCATGACCTCGGCTTCCTGCTCGAGCAGCCGAATGCGCTTCTTCGCATCCCGCAGCTCGGCGGACTCCTTCTCGGTTACGCCGGGCTTGACGCCTTCTTCGACGTCGGCTTTCTTCAGCCAGTTCGCGAGACAGGACTCGGAGATCCTGAAGTTTCTCGCGATCTGGTTCAGCGGGGCTTCGTGCTTCCGGGCGACCGCGACAACATCGCGGCGGAACTCGGGCGGGTAGGGCTTGGGCATGATGACATCTTTCCAGCGAAGATGAATCTCCACAGGTCAGGAATCAACCAAACCGGGGGCAGTCCCCTTCCTATTTCAGCCGTCGACTGTCACCAACCTGGCGGCTCAATTCACCGAGCGCGCCGCTAGTGCCTTGGCGAGAGAGCTTGTGGAGGTTGTCGAGCTGTTGATGCGCCAGTCGGTCTCCTTGAGGAAGTGGAACCAGACGAAACCGGTGACGTCGGGTTGCTTCGCCAGGTAGGCCACCAAGGCGGTGTTCCACTTCGACTTCGACCCGTCGGCCTCGGCGGACGAGGTTTCGGCGATAATGATCTGCTTCCCGGGCGCCAGTGCGCGCAGTTGGGCGAGCCCGGTGTCGAAGAGGGCCGCTGGTGCCTGCCAGGTGCTCCAGGCCGCCGACGTACCCCAGTTGTACCCGTCCAGCGCAACGACGTCGACGTACGCGGCGCCGGGGTAAAGGCCGGCCAGCGGGGTCGAACCGGTGTACGGGATGTTCGGGCTCCAGACCCAGGACACGTTGGTGGCTCCGGCTGCGGCGACGACGTCGTGCACGTGGCGCCAGGCCGCGGCGTAGTCGCCCGGGGCGTTGCCGTTAACGCTATCCGCCCAGGGATACCAGTTGCCGTTCATCTCATGGCCGTAGCGAAGCATCACCGGCTGCCCCCAGGCGGCCAGGGCCTGGCCCCACTGGGTGAGGTAGGTGTCGTAGGTGCCGTCAGTGATGCGAGTAGAAGAGTAGGCCGGCTGGCTTAGCCCGCCGCCCCAAACCCAGGGTTCCCAGGTGATTAGGCTCGTGGCTCCGCGCGCCCGCACGGAGTCGAGTTCGGCGATCGACAAGGCCTGGTTGAAGTCTTTGTACGACATCACGATCGAGGGGCTCTCGTTTACGAGAGTGGCGACCGCGTCCAGTTCGGAATTCGCCAGGGCGCCGCCCGGGGTGGCCACCCCGAAACGTAGACGGGACGCGCTGATTGGGGCGCTCGTTGTAATGGCCTGCTGGGTGAGGGTGGTGGTGGCTGCCGGGTCCACCGCGGTGGAGACGGGGGCGAAGCTGACGGTGAAGGACGCGCTGGCCGTCACGGTGCCTACTGTTGCCGTCACCGGCAGGATGCTGGTTGTGGTGTTGGGAACCGTCAGATCGGCGCTGAAGGTTCCGTTCGCCCTGGTTTGAACCGCAAGACGGGTAGTTCCCATGGTCACCGTGACCGCGGTGTTTCGCGGAAATCCGCGTCCGCTGGCGGTGAGTGTGGAGCCGGCCGGGCCGGTGTTCGGGCTCAATGAGAGAGTGGTGGCACTCGACGCGGCCGACGCGCTGGGGGCGGCAGCCATGCCGGTGGATCCGGCCAGGATGGTAAGTAACACGACCGAAACCGCGACCGCGGATCGGATGTGACGGTGTGCGCGCATGGAAGCTCCCGGGTGGGGAGATTCACTCGGTACCACGGCACAATGCCGCAGTGAAAATCTCTTGTGTCGTCAGAGTAGGGCATCAAGGGGGCCCGCGGAATCGGTGGGTCTGCTGGCCGCTACTATAAAAAAAACAGTAATGCGCATGTACTTGGGGCCAGCACGTTGGGGTATCCAGGAGGGTGGTGGCGTGCGAGGAGAGTCGCGCCGTGCCTGCTGGCGGATCCGGCTCGCCCGGGAACACCTCACTCCTGCGAGACACCAAGGAGCAGAGCCTGCCCACCTGCGACAAATCGCCCCTTTCACCCGAGTGCACCTCCACGCGGGCGAGAGCGAGGCCGTTCAACTCGCCCTCGAACCGCGGAGCTGTACCCACTGGGATGAGAACGCCGCGGCGTTGCGCATTGTCGGCGGTACTTACACCGTCACAGTCGGCATCATCGGGGCCGGCGGCTGGACCAAGGAGGCCACATTCCCGCTGAGAAGACTGAATCAGCTCGACTTGGCCCCGTCTCAAGCCGACGCCAGGAAAGCGCCGACCAATTCTCTGAAGAATTAAAGGGTCGAATGCTTTCGGCGCCTACAACGACCTCATTGCTCACCCGAATATCGATCTCGTCGTTGTCCCCACTCCGGGTCCGCAACGCAGAGTGCTAAATTATTTAGTAGGTCATCGCTAGTTCGGAGGCGTTCAGCGACGTTTAGCGTCACGATTGAGCGGCCGCGGAGATTTCGGATTGACGTTGTCCTCCTCCCCCTGGATGGGGGCGGTATTGACACCTTTACCGAATTACAGATCGGACCCGCATGTTCAGCAACCTAACCGGATGGCATTCCTTGATCATCCTTGCAATCGTCGTGCTTCTCTTCGGCTCGTCCAAACTTCCCGCCCTTGCTCGCAGCCTTGGGCAGTCGACAAAGATTTTGAAGAGCGAAATGCAGAGTACGACCCCCGCCGAATCAGGCCGCGATGCCCCGGTGGCCGCTACACCCGAGTCACCGGAGCCGGCTTCCCGCCTCTGAGACGGGTGCCAAAGGGCATACAAGGAACGCCTGCGACATTGTCGCGGACGTTCCTTTTTTCGTAGCTGGTCCGGGGTCAGCCGGAGGTGACCTTCCCGCCCTCGCTGCCTTGCGTGTCCTGGTTGAGCTGGGCGTCGGTACAGACCCGTCGGACCTTTACAACCTGCACGGTCAACGTCAACCAAATGGCGGCGACGATGGTGAAGATCGATATGACCGTGACCTTTCCCATCGTGACAAAGGGTTTGGGTTCGGCCGGATGGTATGTCGACTGGCCCACCGTGACATTCACGGTTACCGAGTCTGTGATCGGTTGCTCGCCCATAGACGGTGTGTAGTGGGCGAAGAATTCTTGCGGCCCGGCCTCTGACGGCCGGTAGAGGTGGTCAGAGTCTCCGCCCAGGGTCAGGACGGCGACGCCCGTGGTATCGGTGGCGATTGTGCCCAGGGGAAGGAGCCGTTCCCCC
>NZ_PJJV01000078.1:0-127847 GCF_002929655.1 Cryobacterium sp. M23 | reverse complement strand
GTCAGAAACCTAGACAGGAAGCGGCGTGCGGCCGTTAAGGCGCTCCGAAACACCCACGGATAGAGCAGGGGAGCCGAGATTCTACCGATTTCAGGGTGAAACGGATGCTGTGGGCCGGTTCTAAGCAAAATCTCCGTCGAATTCGTTCGGCCAGGGCGGGATTGAGGGCGGGACTGGAAGGCGGGAGGGCGGCTCAATCGCCGGGCGGCTCAACCGCCGGTCGGGGCGAGCACCCGGCGGCCGCGCACGAAGACGCCGGCGATCGCGGGCTGGCGGAGGGCCAGCAGAAGCGCGAAGAGGGTCTGGTCGGTGGCCATCTCCTCGTCGTCGGCTCGGATGCCGCGCTCGAGCACCGTGGCAAGGGGCTCCCAGCGGTCCGGCTCGATCAGGAGGAAGTCGGCGTCCTTGCCCACGTCGAAGTTGCCGAACCGGGCCTCCATGTCGAGTGCGCGCGCGCCGGCCAGGGTGCCGGTGAAGAGCAGGGCGGCCGGATCCAGCGACAGGCCCGCCTCTCCGGGCTCGGAGAGGTGCACCTTGAAACAGTCGTTGAGCACCCGGGAGATGAGCCATTCGTCGCCCGCGCCGACATCCGACCCGATCGCCACATTCACGCCGAACGACGTCGTGCGCAGCCACGGCATGGTGCCCGATCCCAGGAACTGCTGCGACGTGGGGCAGTGCGCCACGCTCGTTCCGGTCTCGGCCAGGCGGGCCAGCTCGCTGTTCTCGCAGTGCACGGCGTGGGCGAGGATGCTGCGCCGCCCTAGCAGGCTCGACCCGCCCCGCGCCGAACCCGGCAGGAACCGGCCGTCGTAGGTGTCGAGGTAGGTGTCGACCTGATAGACCGACTTCACGACGCCGATCTCGCCCGTGCCGGGCCGGTTGTTCTCATTCAGGTGGCTGTGGAAGTAGACCCCTTGGCCGCGCACCGCGTCGTAGAGCTCGCCGAGCCCCGCCAGGGTCGTGGGGGTGACGGAGAGGCTGAACCGCGGCACCACCGCCACCTGAAGCAGCGCGGTGGCGGGGTCGCCGGTGTCGACCGCGTGCCAGCGGGCGATCTCATCCGTCACAAGCTCCAGGGCCCTGGCCTCGCTCGTGAGCAGCGCCTGCGCGGGCTTCGAACCGACCGTCTGGATTCCGCGCCCGCTGACCAGGCGCAGTCCGGCCCGGTGCGACTCCTCGAACAGGGCGTCCTGCGCGGGAGGGAACGCGGAGCCGAAGACTAGGGCGCTGGTCGTGCCCGCGGCGACGCGGCGACGGGTGAAGTCCCGGGCGATCTGCTCGCCGAACCCGGGGTCGGCCAGGCGAGCCTCGGCCGGGAAGACGCAGTTGTCCAGCCACTCGAGCAGCTGGCCGCCGCCATAGGAATCCGTGGAATAGGTCTGCGGGAAGTGCACGTGGGTGTCGACGAAGCCGGGCAGGATGAAACCGCCCCGGTTGTCGGTGACCGCCAGGGTTTCGTAGACGGCAGGGAGGTCGACGAATGAGCCCACCCAGGCGATCCGGCCCGTGTCGGTGGTCACCAGGACGCCGTCGGGCAGGGACACGAGGTGCCGGTGCGCGGCGGCCACGGTGGGGGAGCCGGCAATGTGGAAGATGTGGCCGCGGTAGACCCGGCTGGACGGTGTCACGTGAGAGCCCGTTCTCTGTTCGTCGTTCTCTTCCAGTGGACTCGTTTCCACCGGACTCGTTCAGTGTATTGGGGGTCGTCAGGCTCGACCGCCGCGCGATCAAGTAAACGCTTGCAGCAAACGCTTGCATAAGCGGTACGCGACGGAGTAGCGTCACATCTGTTGTTCTCAGCGCCACCGGGCGCGAGACAGGGGGAGTCACTGTTGACGAAACGCACCGCTACACGCCGCCCGGCCATCCGCCGCATTGTGGCCACGATCGGAGCCGGCGCGATCGTTCTCTCCGGTCTCGCCTTCTCCGAGGTGTCCGCGGCCGCCGCCACCCCGACGGTCGCCCTGGTCGGCAGCCTGCAGAGCGAGTTGGGCTGCACGGAGGACTGGCAGCCGGCCTGCGAGTCCACCGAGCTGGCCCCGACGGGCGTCGACGGGGTCTGGTCCGCCGAGTTCACGGTGCCGGCCGGCAGCTACGACTATAAGGTCGCCTTCAACGACGCGTGGGACGAGACCTACGGGCTGGACGGTGGTGCCGACAACATCCCGCTGACCATCGCCGGTGAAAGCCGGTTGAGCTTCACCTTCGACCACAACCGGAAGCGCGTCGGCCTCGAGGTACTCTCCCTGGCCGGTGCCTACTCCGCGGAGGACGAGGCCGTGGCGGCCGCGCCCATCCGCCAGCCCGGCAGCGACGAGCAGTTCTACTTCGTGATGACCGACCGGTTCAAGGACGCCGACCCGGCCAACAACACCGCCGGCCTCGGCGACGACCCACTGGTGTCCGGCTACGACCCCGCGAACAAGGGCTTCTACAACGGCGGCGACCTCGCCGGGCTCCGTTCCCAGCTCGACTACATCGAGGGTCTCGGCACGAGCGCCCTCTGGCTCACGCCGTCCTTCAAGAACCGGGCCGTGCAGGGCGAGGGCGCGAACGCGTCCGCGGGCTACCACGGCTACTGGATCACCGACTTCACCCAGATCGACCCGCACCTCGGCACCAACGCCGAGCTCAAGGCGCTCATCGACGACGCGCACGCCCGCGGCATCAAGGTGTACTTCGACATCATCACCAACCACACCGCCGACGTCATCGACAACGAGGAGAAGCAGTACTCCTACATCGACAAGGCCACGTCGCCCTACACGACCGCGGCCGGCGAGCCCTTCGACCCGGCCGACTACGCGGGGACCAACGAATTCCCGACCCTCGACGGGATATCCTTCCCCTACACGCCGTTCGTCGCGGCCGCCGACGCCACGGTCAAGGTGCCGGCCTGGCTGAACGACCCGACGCTATACCACAACCGGGGAGATTCGACCTTCGAGGGTGAGAGCAACCTCGACGGCGACTTCTCCGGCCTCGACGACCTGATGACCGAGAACCCGGCCGTCGTGAACGGCTTCGTCGACGTGTACACGGACTGGGTCGACCTCGGTATCGACGGCTTCCGCATCGACACGGTCAAGCACGTCAACCTGGAGTTCTGGGACACGTGGTCCACGCAGGTGCTCGACTACGCGCACGCCGCCGGCAAGCCCGACTTCTTCATGTTCGGTGAGGTCTACGACGCGGATGCCGCGAAAACGTCCCCGTACGTGCGCAAGACCGACCTCAACTCGGTGCTCGACTTCGGATTCCAGTCGCAGGCGACCAGCTTCGCCGCCGGCAACTCCGCGAAGGGGCTCAGCCAGCTGTTCGCCTCCGACGACCTCTACACGACTCCCGACTCCAACGCCTCCGCGCTGCCGACCTTCCTCGGCAACCACGACATGGGCCGGATCGGCTACTTCCTGAAGAACACCGATGACCCGCTGGCCCGCGACGTGCTCGCCCACGAGCTCATGTTCCTGACCCGCGGCCAGCCGGTGGTCTACTACGGCGACGAGCAGGGTTTCATGGGCGCGGGCGGCGACAAGGACGCCCGCCAGTCGTTGTTCGCCAGCCAGGTGCCCGAGTACGCGAACCAGCCGCTGATCACCGGCGAGACCGCCGGTTCGGTCGACCGGTTCGGGACGGATGCGCCGCTCTACAGTCGGATCGCTGAGCTCTCCGCGCTGCGGAGCGACCACCCGGCCCTCGCGACGGGCGCCCAGATCGAGCGTTACGCCGACACCGGGGCCGGCGTCTACGCGTTCAGCCGGGTCGACCGCACGGAGAAGATCGAACACCTCGTCGCCGTCAACAACTCGGCCGCGGCGAAAACCGTGACGATCCCCGCCCTCACCACGGGTGCGTCCTACTCGGTGCTGTTCGGCGACACCGCTTCCGCGTTATCCGGCGATACCGGCGACCTGGCCGTCACCGTGCCGGCCCGCGGCTCGGTCGTGCTCGTGGCCGACCGACCCGTCAGCGCTCCGGCCGCGGCCGCCGCGATCACGGTCGCCGCCCCGGCAGCCGGAGCCGGCGTCACCGGCGTCTCACCCGTCGGGGCCACCGTCGACGACGGGACCTGGCAGGAGACCGGCTTCGCCTGGCGGGTCGTGGGTGACACTGCGTGGACCAGCCTCGGCACCGCCGAAGACACCACTCCGCGGGTCTTCCACGACACCGCCGGCCTCGCCACGGGCACCCTGGTCGAATACCGCGCCGTCTCCACGGATGCCGCCGGCCAGCGGGCCGCCGCGTCCAGCTTCGCTTCCGTGGGCAACACGGTTTCGCTCGCCGATACCGGCACGCCCGACGCCGCGATCGACCTGGTCACGGTGGCCGGTAGTCACAACTCCGAGATGGGTTGTGCCGGGGACTGGCAGCCCGGCTGTGAGGCCGCGAAACTGACCCTCCGGGCCGACGGCATCTACGCCGGCACCTTCGACCTTCCGGCCGGCGACTACGAGTACAAGATCGCCGTCAACGGCTCCTGGGACCTCAACTACGGTTCCGGCGGTGTTCCCGGCGGCGACAACGTGAGCTACACGACCGACGGCGGCCCGGTCACGTTCTACTTCGACCCGCGCAACAACTTCTTTCAGGGCACGGCCGAGGGCGATATCGTCGTCGCGGCCGGTTCCTTCCAGGAGGAGGCCGGTTGCCCCGGAGACTGGAAACCGGACTGCCTCGCAACCTGGCTGCAGGACGTGGACGGCGACGGCATCCTCACCCTGAGTTCGAACACCCTGCCGACCGGCTCATACGAGGCGAAGGTCGCGCACAACCTCGGCTGGGACGAGAACTATGGCGCCGACGGCGTGCCGAACGGCGCGAACCTGTCGTTCACGGCCACCGAGGGCAAGGAAACCCTGTTCAGCTACGACCTCGCCGCCCACGTGCTCACGATCACGGTGACCGACCCGCCGCTGGCCGGCACCGGAGCGCAGCGCGCGCACTGGGTAAGCGAGAAGACTCTCGCCTGGCCGCGTGACCTGCTGCCCGCGAATGCCGACCCGGCCGCGCTCGGTTACATGCTGCACTCCTCGTCGGCCGCCGACCTGGCGGTCACCGACGGAGCGGTGACCGGCGGTGACACGGTCGCCCTCGAGTACGACCCGGCCGGTCTCTCCGACGCGGAGAAAGCGCGTTTCCCGGCCCTCGCCGGGTCCGTGGCCCTGCGCCCGGTCGGTGTGGACCGGACAGAGTTGGAACGGCTGCTGACCACCCAGCTGGCGGTGGCCCAGTCCGGCACCGGCACCGGCACCGGCACCGACACCGACACCGACACCGACGACACCACAGGCATCCTCACCGCGTTCACGGGCGTGCAACTGCCCGGCGTGCTCGACGACCTCTACGCGGATGCCGCAGCGGACCGGACGCTCGGCGTCACCTGGTCGAAGAAGCGGCCCACGATCGCGGTCTGGGCTCCCACGGCGCAGAACGTCGACGCGCTCGTCTGGACGTCGGGCGACACGGCCGGCCCGGAGCGCATCGCGTTGACGCGCCAGGATGACGGCACGTGGACCGCGACCGGCGCCAAGAACTGGACCGGCGCATCCTTCGTCTTCGAGGTCACGGTGTTCGCGCCGACGACGGGGAAGATCGAGGTGAACCAGGTCACCGACCCGTACTCGGTCGCCCTGACGCAGAACTCCACCCGGTCGGTGCTCGTCGACCTGGCCGATAAGGCTTACCGCCCCAAGGCGTGGGAGAAAGCGAAGGCGCCGGTCACCGTGAAGGCCGTGGACCGGTCGATCTACGAACTGCACGTGCGCGACTTCTCGATCTCCGACGACACCGTTCCGGAAGAGCTCCGCGGCACCTACGGCGCGTTCGGGGTCGACAGCGCGGGAACCCGGCATCTGTCCGAGCTGGCGGCTGCCGGGCTCAACACCGTGCACCTGCTGCCGACCTTCGACATCGCAACGATCCAGGAAGACCGCGCCCTCCAGGCCGTTCCGGCCTGCGACCTGGCCTCCTTCGGACCGGCCTCGCCGGGCCAGCAGGCGTGCATCCAGGCGATCAGGGACCAGGACGGCTTCAACTGGGGCTACGACCCGTTCCACTTCTCGGCGCCGGAGGGGTCCTACGCGGTGAACGCCCACGGCGGCGCCCGGGTGGCCGAGTTCCGCGGCATGGTGGGGGCCCTGCACGAGGACGGCCTGCAGGTCGTACTCGACGAGGTATTCAACCACACCGCGCAGAGCGGCCAGGGGGAGAAATCGGTGCTCGACCAGGTCGTGCCCGGTTACTACCACCGTCTCAACCCGCAAGGCTCCGTCGAGACCTCCACCTGCTGCCAGAACATCGCCACCGAGCACGAACTGGCCCAGAAGCTCATGGTCGACTCCGTCGTGCTCTGGGCGAAGGAGTACCGCGTGGACGGGTTCCGGTTCGACCTGATGGGCCACCACTCGAAGGCCAACCTGCTGGCCGTGCGGGATGCCCTCGACGCGCTCACCCTGAAAAAGGACGGCGTGAACGGCCAGGCGATCTACCTCTACGGTGAGGGCTGGAACTTCGGCGAGGTCGCGAACAACGCCCTGTTCGAGCAGGCGACGCAGGGCCAGCTGGGCGGAACCGGCATCGGCACGTTCAACGACCGGCTGCGCGACGCGGTGCACGGCGGCAGCCCCGTCGACGGCAGCACCGTGCAGCAGCAGGGCTTCGGCACCGGGCTCGGCACCGATCCCAACGGCGTGGCGATCAACGGCACCCCCGAGCAGGCGCTCGCCCGGCTCGGGCAGGCCAGCGACCTGGTGCGGCTCGGCCTGGCCGCGAACCTGCGCGACTTCAGCTTCGTCACCAGCGACGGCACGGTGAAGCGCGGCGACGAACTCGACTACAACGGGTCGCCGGCCGGGTATGCGGACCAGCCGGACGAGGTGATCAACTACGTCGACGCGCACGACAACGAGACGCTCTACGACCTGCTCGCCCTCAAGCTGCCGGCCGACACCGGGATGAGCGACCGGGTGCGCATGAACACCCTGTCCCTGGCCACCGCGACCCTGTCGCAGGCGCCATCGCTCTGGCACGCCGGAACCGACCTGCTGCGCTCGAAGTCGCTCGACCGCGACAGCTACAACTCGGGCGACTGGTTCAACCGCATCGACTGGACCGGCCAGACCAGCAACTTCGGCGTCGGTCTGCCGTCAGCGGCCGCCAACGAGGACAAGTGGGCCATCATGCGCCCGCTGCTCGAGGACCCGGCCCTCAAGCCGACGCCGGACGACATCTCGTTCGCGTCGGCCCAGGCCCAGGACCTGCTGCGCCTCAAGCAGTCGACCGAGCTGTTCCGGCTCGGCGATGCGAAGCTGATCAACCAGAAGCTGACCTTCCCGGCCAGCGGACCGGACGCCACCCCCGGCGTCATCGCCATGAGCGTCGACGACACGATGGGAGGCGACGTCGACAAGAAACTGGACGGCCTGCTGGTGCTCTTCAACGCCAGCCCCGAACCTCAGACGGTTCTGCTCAGCGAGTTGGCCGGGCGCGGCTACGCCCTCAGCGGCATCCAGGCCGCCGGGAGGGATGCGCTCGTCAAGTCGACGACCTGGGACGCGGCGACCGGCACGGTAACCGTTCCCGCCCGCACGGTCGCGGTGCTCGTCGACGCGCAGGAGCGGACGGCGAAGAAGCGGTAACCCGCGGATCGCACCCCGTTCAGGAGCGAACGGGGTGCAGCAGCCGCCAGATCCGGTCGCGCGACATCGGCAGTTCGGTGGGACGGATGCCGATGGCGTCGCGCACCGCGTTCGCCAGGGCGGGCGCCACCGGGTTGTAGGGCGACTCGCTCATCGACTTCGCCCCGAACGGGCCGAGCACGTCGCTCGTGTCCGCGAAGTACACCTCGGTCACGGGCAGGTCGGCGAGCTGCGGGATGTGGTAATTCCGCAGCACGCTCGTGGTCACGGTGCCCGCCCCGTCGAGGATGACCTCCTCGTAGAGCGCGGTGCCGATCGCCTGCGCGACCCCACCCTCGATCTGGCCCCGGCACTGCTCCGGGTTCATCACGACCCCGGCATCCGCCGCCTGGATCGACTGCAGAATGCGCACCTCGCCGGTCTGCGTGTTCACGGCCACCCGGAACGCGTGCACGTTGAACGCCACCGAGCGGCGGGCGCCGTCTTCGGCGCCGACACCGCGGAGAGCGGATGCCCCGGGCACGGATGCCCCGGTTACGGATGCCTGCCCGGCCAGTTCGGCCAGCGACGTGAACACCGCTCCGCTGCGCAGCCCGTCGGGTTCCAGGGTCCAGGCGGCGGCGGGGATCTCCGGGTGCCTCTCCGTGGCGGCGGACCGCAGCGTGTCGGCCAGGTCGTTCGCCGCCGCGAGCACGGCCTTGCCGGCGATGACGACGCCCGCGGAGCCGAACGCGCCGGTGTCGTAGCCGATGGCATCAGTGTCGGACTGCAGGATCTCGATCCGGTCGGCAGTCGTGTGCAGGGCCGTGGCGGCGAGCTGCGCGTGCACCGTGGTGGTGCCGTTGCCGAACTCGGCCGTGCCGACGCGGACGGTGTAGCGGGTGGGGGATTCGAGGACCGCGTTTTCGAGGGTGACCGAGGCCTGCGCGTAGTGCCCGCGCGGCGGGGTGGTCGCGATCATGGCGGTGGCCATGCCCTCGCCGGTCTTCCAGTGCTCGCCGGACGGCACGGTGGCGCCGTTGCCGCGGGCCAGGGCCGTCTGGGCCAGGTCGAAGCACTGGTCGAGTCCGTAGCTGCCGAAGATGAGGTCCTCGCCCTCCACGTGGGTGACCACGAGCGGGTCGTTCGGGCCGACCGAGTTTCGCCGGCGCAGGTCGAACGGGTTGATGCCGACGGTGCGGGCGAGCTCGTCGAGTGCGGACTCGACGCCGAAGATCACCTGGCCGAGGCCGTAGCCGCGGAAGGCGCCCGACGGGAGGTTGTTCGTGTAGACGCTTCGGGCATCCACCCGCTTGTTGGGCACCCGATAGAGGCTGACCGACTCGGAGCTGCCGTGGAACATCACCCCGGGGCCGTGGTTGCCATAGGCGCCGGTGTCGGCGAGCAAACCCAGCTTCAGTGCGGTGAGGCGGCCGGCGTCGTCGGCGCCGAGGGTGACGTCGATGCGCATGGGGTGACGGGCCGGGGAGAGGGTGAACTCGTCGGAACGGCTGAACTCGTATTGCACGGCGCGCCCGGTCTTCAGCACCGCGAGCGCGACGATGTCCTCGGTCAAAATTTCCTGCTTGCCGCCGAAGCCGCCGCCGACCCGGGCCGTGAACACGCGCAGCCGCTCCGGGTCGAGGGCGAATAGGCGGCAGATCTCGCGGTGCACCAGGAACGGCACCTGGGAACTGGTGCGCAGGATGAGCCGGTCGCCGCCTGCCGATGCGTCTGCCGTGCCGGGCTCCAGCCAGCCGATGGTGGCGTGCGTCTCCAAATGGGTATGCGCCACCCGTTGGGTCTGCCAGGTTCCGCTCACGCTGTGGGCGGCGCCGGCCAGGCCGGCCGCGATGTCGCCGTATTCGCCGTGCAGCTCGGCCACCAGGTTGCGGGTCGGGTCGGCCAGCCGGCTCGCGGTGGCATCCTTGTCGCCGTGCACCAGGGGAGCGCCGGGCAGGAGAGCGGCGTGCGGGTCGAAGACGGCCGGGAGCGTCTCGTAGTCGATCTCGATCAGGCGGCAGGCGGCCTCGGCGATGGCGAGGGTGTCGGCGACGACGGCCGCGACGCGCTGGCCGCGGAACCGCACGACCGAATCGAGCACGAGGGTGTCGTCGGGGTCGTCGAGGCGGTCCTCGTGCCGGGCGGTGGAGAACAGGGTGGCCGGGGAGTCGGCGTAAGTGAGCACGGCGTGCACCCCGGGCAGGGCCGCGGCTGCCTCGGTTTGGATCGAACGGATGCGCGCGTGCGCCTGCGTGCTCTGCAGCACGCTGAGGTGCAGGAGGCCGGGCACCGTGACGTCGAGGGTGTACGGCTCCTGCCCACTGACCACGCGTTCGCTGGCCGGGGCCGCCAGGGAGGTGCCGACCGTGCCGGGGCGCGGTCCGGTCTGGACGACCGGGCCCAGGCCGGTGCGTGCCGGTGCGTCGGTGCGACAGGAGCCGTCTGACCTGGCTGAGCCGTTGACGGGGGTGTGGCTGCCGCGGATGGCGTCCTCGATGGCGCGGTAGCCGGTACAGCGGCACAGGTTGCCCTTGAGCAGGCGGGGGAGGTCGTCAAGGTCGGTCTCGGTCAGGGCGGACGCGGTCACGATCATGCCGGCGGTGCAGAACCCGCATTGGAACCCGGCGGCGTCGACGAAGCGCTGCTGGATCGGGGCCAGATCACCGGGCAGGCCGAGCCCGGCCACGGTCGTGACCTCTGTGCCCTCGGCCCGGAACGCCGGGTAGATGCAGGAGTGCACCGGTGTGCCGTCGACCAGCACGGAGCAGGCGCCGCAGTCGCCGGTGTCGCAGCCCTTCTTGACTTCGAAGTGCTCCTGGTCGCGGATGAAGGAGCGCAGGCACTGCCCGGGGGCAGGGGAGGCGTCGACGGGTTCGCCGTTGATCTGGAATCTCATGAGCGGTCTCCGTTCCGGGGTGCCGCCTGGTCTCGCGCGGCCGGTTCGGGTTCTTGTCTCGGTTCGGGCTGCTGTTCCAGCTCGGCTCGGATCTCCTCGCCGAGCACGCCGCTCACGGCGCGGCGCCAGTCGGCGGCGCCGTGGGCATCCGTGAACCAGCAGTCGATGGCGGCGATGTCCTGGGCAAGTGTGCCCGCGTCGGGCAGGGAGTCGTAGCGCAGCTGCACCGGACGCACGGTGCCGGCGGTGACGGTGAGCACGAAGCGGCCGGTGCCGGCGCTGGCGTCGCGGGCGGTTGTGTCGTCGCTGTCGGAGAGGTCGGCGCGGTCGAGCCGGCCGATCAGCACGGCGCCGGAGCGGCCGAGTGGGGAGAGGGCGATCTTGCGGTATGCGGTGCGGGCCGCCAGCGAGGAGGTCGGCACGTGGATGGACCGCAGCACATCGCCGGTGCGGAGCGCGTTGGTGGTGTTGCCGGTGACGAAGGACGCTGCGGGCATCCGTTCGTCGCTGCCGTCATGACGCCAGATCAGCACCTCCGCGTCGAGGGCGGCAGCCAGGCTGGTCATCGGGCCGGCTGGCAGGGAGGCGCAGAGGTTGCCGCCGACGGTGGCGACGTTCCAGATCTTGAATGAGCCGTACAGGGCGGTGCAGCACTGGAAGATCAGCGGATGCGCGGTCCAGCCGGGTGCGGCCGCCAGCCGGGAGAGTTCGGCGATGGTGCAGGTGGCGGCGATGGTGAGGCCGGGGGTGGTGCCGGTGGCGCGCTCGCCGGTGTGGGCATCCGTGCCGGTGGCGGCATCTGGGCCGGTGTCCAGGGTGCCGGCATCCGTCGTCAGGGTCAGAGCGGGCCAGCCCAGGGTCTGCAGGTCGACCAGCCCGGTGAGGTGCGTCTGCGGGTCGGCGAACAGGTCGGAGCCGCCCGCGAGCGGGGCCACCTGGGCGTCGAGGAGCGCGAGATCGTCACGGTGACGGGCGGGGGTGATCGTGAGCACGGTGTTGAGGTCCATCGTTTCCCTCACTCGACCGCTCGGGTGCAGGTCGACACCCTGAATTATCCACTCGCCCGAGTCGCCCCGCGAGTCGACGCGCGTGCTCGCGGCATCCTCACGGCGAGCCACCCTGTTTTCGCGCAGGGCACGGGTGCGCGGAAGGGTGGGGGCGAACCAATTCGACGGAGATTTTGAGCCAAAAGCGGAGTTTAGGCGTGTTTTGGGCCGATTTGACCAGAGTCTCCGTCGAATTCGTTCGGGCCGGAGCCGGTGGGGCTAGTGGAGCCAGAGGAGCTCGTGGGGCCAGTGGGGCCAGTGGGCCAGTCCAGCTAGTGGTCCACACCGTGGAGCTGGTCGAGGATGTGGTCGAGCACGTCGGCGAGGAGACCCAGCCCATCCTTCACGCCGTTGGGGGAGCCGGGGAGGTTGATCACCAGGGTGCGCCCGCGGGCGATCCCGGCGTGACCGCGCGAGATGACGGCCAGAGGGGTGGATGCGGCGCCGCGGCGGCGAAATTCCTCCATCAGCCCGGGGAGCAGCCGGTCGAGGTGCGGGAGGGTCTGCTCAGGGGTGAGGTCGTGGGGGCTGACGCCCGTGCCGCCCGTGGTGATCACAAGGTCGATGCCAGCGTCGAGGGCCTCGATCAGGGCAGCGCCGACCGGGGCGCCGTCGGGCACGACGCGGCGCTCGCCGAGCGTGAAGCCGCGCTCTCGCAGCCAGGCATCGAGGACGGGGCCGGTGCGGTCCGGGTAGACCCCGGCCGCGGCGCGGGTGGAGGCGACGATGACCTGCGCGCGGCGCGGTGCGCGCGGTGCGCGTGGTTCGGTGGGTTCGGACGGAGTCGACGGAAGGTTCGCTATGGCGGTCACGCGCTCCATCCTGCCCCACTGCGGCAGCCGCGTTCCCGCCCCTCCCGGTGTCTATTCCGCAGATGCGGTAATAAGATGCTCAATATGTCTCAGATACGGATCAAGGAAGCCGCCGGATACCTCGGGGTCAGCGACGACACCCTGCGGCGCTGGATCGACAATGGGGCGCTCGCCGCGAGCACCGACGACGCCGGACGCATGGTCGTCGACGGATCCGACCTGGCCCACCTGGCCCGGGAGACCGCGCTGGCCCGAGAGGACGCGCTGTCGCCCGCGGATCCGTCCACGACGGCGAGCTCGGCCCGCAACCGTTTCGTCGGGCTGGTCACCCGCGTGGTGAGCGATCCGGTGATGAGCCAGGTCGAGCTGCAGTGCGGCCCCCACCGGGTGGTGTCCCTGATGAGCACCGAGGCCGTGCGTGACCTCGGCCTGGTGCCGGGGTCGGTGGCCGTGGCCGTGGTCAAGGCCACCACCGTGATCGTCGAAACCCCGAAGGGCCAGTCGTGACCCGATTGTGGAGCGTGCGCGTCGCGGTCGGGCTGGCGGCGGCATCCGTCGTGCTGGCCGGCTGCGCAGGAACGGCCGGGGCCTCGTCGGGGGCAACCGGGGCGCCTACGGGGCAGGGCGAGACGCTCACCGTGTTCGCCGCGGCATCCCTCACCGATACCTTCACGGAGCTGGCCGACCGGTTCGAGGCCGTCCATCCCGGCGTAACGGTCGCGCTTAACTTCGGGGGCTCGGCCGACCTCGTGACCCAGATCCGGGAGGGCGCCCCTGCCGATGTGTTCGCGGCCGCGGACGCCAGGACCATGGCCAAGCTCAGCGGCGACGGCCTCCTCGACGGCGTCCCGGTGGTCTTCGCCACCAACACCCTCATGATCGCCGTGCCCGCCGACAACCCGGCCGGCATCGATTCCTTCGCCGACCTCGCCGCGCCGAATGTGGACGTAGTGGTCTGCGCGCCGCAGGTGCCGTGCGGCGCCGCGCTGCCGGCCCTCGAGGCGGCGGCCGGAGTCCGGCTCGCGCCGGTGAGCGAAGAGAACGCCGTCACCGGCGTGCTCGGCAAGGTCACATCGGGCGACGCGGATGCCGGGCTCGTCTATGTGACCGACGTAACCTCCGCCGGCGACGCGGTTCTCGGCATCCCGGTGCCGGAGGCAGATCAGGCCGTGAATGAATATCCGATCGCCGTCGTGGCGGGCAGTGAGCAGGCGCTGCTCGGGGCAGCCTTCACCCGGTTCGTGACCGGAGCGACCGGTCAGACCGTGCTCGGGGCGGCCGGTTTTGGCGCGCCGTGAGGTGGTGGTGAGTCGCTCCGACTCCCACACCGGCCCCCACACCGGCCCCCACGACGGCCGGGTCACCCTCGGCGTGCCTCGCTGGACCCTTCTCGTGGCTGCCCTCGGCGCCCTGTTCATCGTGCTGCCGATCGTAGGCATGACCCTGCGCGTTGACTGGTCCCGGTTCGGTGCGCTCGTGACCTCCGAAGCGGCGGTCGCGGCGCTGCTGCTCAGTCTGCGCACCGCCATGATGAGCACCGTGCTCTGCCTGCTGTTCGGCGTGCCGATGGCTCTCGGCCTGGCCCGCAGCCGGTTTCCCGGACAACGCCTCGTGCGCGCCGTCGTTCTGCTGCCGCTCGTGCTGCCGCCCGTTGTGGGCGGTATCGCCCTGCTGTCGACCTTCGGGCGCCGCGGCCTGCTCGGCGAGACCTTCGAGGTGCTCGGCATCCAGATCGCGTTCTCGACCACCGCCGTCGTGCTCGCGCAGACCTTCGTGGCGCTGCCGTTCCTGGTGCTGAGCGTGGAGGCGACCCTGCGGGCCTCCGGCGCGCGCTTCGAGGCGGTCGCCGCCACGCTCGGCGCCACCCCCGGCACGGTCTTCCGGCGGGTGACGCTACCGCTGGTGCTGCCCGGTCTGGTCTCCGGCGCGGTGCTCGCGTTCGCGCGCGCGCTCGGTGAGTTCGGGGCGACCCTCACGTTCGCCGGCAGCCTGCAGGGGGTCACCCGCACGCTGCCGCTCGAGATCTACCTGCAGCGGGAAACGGATGCGGATGCGGCCGTCGCCCTTGCTCTCCTCCTCGTGGCCGTCGCTCTGATCGTGATGGTCGCCACCCACCGGCCGCGCGGACTGTCGTGACCTTCGAGCTGGCCGCCGTGATGCGTCGGCGCGGACTGGAGGTCGCCTTCACCGTGTCGCCGGGCGAGACGGTGGCGCTGCTCGGCTCCAACGGGGCCGGCAAGTCCACCATCGTCGAGCTCTGCGCGGGTCTGCTGCGGCCCGATTCGGGTCGGGCCACCCTCGACAGGCAGGTCTTCTTCGATCTGGCGGCCGACGGTGCAGACCGTGTCGGCGGTGCAGACCGTGCCGACGGTGGGCGGCCGGGCATCTTCACACCGCCGCACGCCCGACGCACGGTGCTGCTCGCCCAGGAGCCGCTGCTCTTCCCGCACCTGAACGTGCGCGACAATGTGGCGTTCGGGCCGCGCAGCGCGGGGGAATCCCGGGCTGCGTCACGACTTCTCGCCGACGAGTGGCTCGCCGCCGCCGAGGTGTCCGACTTCGCCGACCGGCGGCCCGGGATGCTGTCCGGCGGCCAGGCCCAGCGGGTCGCGGTGGCCCGGGCTCTCGCGGCCAGCCCGCGGCTGCTGCTGCTCGACGAGCCCATGACCGCGCTCGACGTGGCGGCGGTGCCCGCCCAGCGCCAGTTGCTGCACCGGGTACTGCTCGATCGGTCCGTCATCCTGGTCACCCACGACCCGCTCGACGCCCTCGCGCTGGCCGACCGGGTGATTGTGCTGCAGGGCGGGCGCATCATCGAGGAGGGGCCGACCCGCTCGGTGTTCGCGCACCCGCAGGCCGAGTTCACCCGGGCCCTGACGTTCGGGCTCGACCTGTCTGCCTCGCCGTGACACCCCTGTCAGAGTTCGGTGTGCATTGCCCGGGGGAGGGAATACGCTGGTTGATATGACGTCTTCCGCTTCACCGTCCACCCGTGCGATGGCTCGCCCGCTGACGGACGAGGAAGTCGACCGCATCCGCAACGACTTCCCGATTCTCGATCAGCTGGTCAATGGGCATCCGCTCAATTACCTCGACTCGGGCGCTACCTCGCAGAACCCGCTCAGCGTCATGGAGGCCGAGCAGGAGTTCTACGAGCAGCGCAACGCAGCCGTGCACCGCGGGGCCCACACGCTCGCGTTCGGAGCCACCGAGACGTTCGAGGCAGCCCGGGCGACCGTGGCCGCGTTCATCGGGGCGGAGGCCGACGAGATCGTCTGGACGTCGAACGCGACCGAGGGCATCAACCTCGTCGCCTACGCCTTCTCCAACGCGTCGCTCGGCCTCGGCGGCCCCGCGGCGACACGATTCTCACTCGGCGCCGGCGACGAGATCGTCGTCACCGAGATGGAGCACCACGCCAACCTGATTCCGTGGCAGCAGCTCGCGTTGCGTACCGGCGCGACCCTGCGGTTCATCCCGGTTCAGGGTGACGGCACGCTCGACCTGGCCGCGGCGGCGGGAGTCATCGGAGCCCGCACCCGCCTGCTCGCGCTCACGCACGCCTCCAACGTGGTGGGCACGATCAACCCGGTCGCCGAGCTCGTAGCTCTGGCCCGCTCGGTGGGCGCGCTGGTGCTGCTGGACGCCTGCCAGTCGGTGCCGCATCTGCCTGTGGATGTCGCCGCCCTCGACGTGGACTTCGCCGTCTTCTCCGGGCACAAGATGCTCGGCCCGACCGGCATCGGTGTGCTCTACGGCAAGGCCGAGCTGCTCGCGGGCATGCCGCCGTTCCTCACCGGCGGATCCATGATCACCACCGTGGACATGCACACCGCCGAGTTCCTCGCCCCGCCGCAGCGGTTCGAGGCCGGTACCCAGCGCATCTCCCAGGCGATCGCCCTGGCCGCCGCGGTGGAGTACCTGACCGAGACCGGGATGGAACGCATCGCCGCGCGCGAGGCCGAACTGGGGCAGCGCCTCGTGGCCGGGCTCGTCGGCATTCCCGGGGTGCGTCTGCTCGGGCCGCCGGCCGGAGTCGACCGCATTGGTCTGGCCAGTTTCGACCTGGCCGGGGTGCACGCCCACGATGTCGGTCAGTACCTCGACGAGGCCGGTATCGCGGTGCGCGTCGGGCACCATTGCGCCCAGCCGCTGCACCGCCGGCTCGGCGTGACCGCGTCGACGCGGGCGAGCACCTACCTGTACACGACCACCGACGAGGTGGACCGGTTCCTGGCGACCCTGGCCGAGGTTGCCCCGTTCTTCGGAGTGAAGTCATGACCCAAAGTGCCATGCAGCAGCTCTACCAGCAGATCATTCTCGACCACGCCAAGGCCCGGCACGGTGCCTCGGCGGAGAGGCTGCCACCCCTCGAGGAAGCCGGGACTGCTGCCGGTGCTTCCCCTGCCGGTGCGGGTTCCGGGTTGCGCGTGACGGAGTCGCACCAGGTGAACACGACCTGCGGGGACGAGGTGACCGTGCGCATCGGCCTGCGTGCCGGTGAATCCGGCGGCTCGCCCGCGTCGGCCGGCGAGCCTGCCGACGACGTCGTGATCGAGGAGTTCGCCTGGGCCGGCGACGGATGCTCGATTTCGATGGCCTCGGCATCCGTGCTGCACGACATCGTGCGGGGCGAGAACGTCGCCACCGCGCGGGCCGTGCTGAACACCTTCCGCGAGATGCTGCGCTCGCGCGGCACGATCGAGCCCGACGAGGACGTGCTCGGTGACGCTGCCGCCTTCGCCGGCGTCTCTCGTTACCCGGCCCGCGTCAAGTGCGCGATGCTGCCGTGGGTGGCGTTCGAGGCGGCTCTGCTCGCGGGGTAGGGCTCGTGTAGGGCTTGTGTAGGTCTGCGCAGGGATCGCGCAGGCTCGGAGGCTAGGGTGGGCCGAGGCCGCGCGACGCGGCTCCGGACGACGGTTCAGTACCCGGCACGCGACAAGACTGGCCACGGGAGCTGTTGTCATGTCGTGGATCATTCTCATTGTGTCCGGGGTTCTGGAAGCGGTCTGGGCCACGGCGCTCGGTAAGTCGGCCGGGTTCACCCGACTGTGGCCATCCGTCGTGTTCGCGGTGGCGCTCGCGCTCAGCATGGGCGGGCTGGCCTTTGCCATGCGGGACATCTCGACCGGGACCGCGTATGCCGTCTGGGTCGGGATCGGTGCGGCGCTCACCGTGCTCTACGCCATGGTCTTCGGCGCCGAGCCGGCTTCTCTGCTGAAGATTCTGCTCATCCTCGGCCTAGTGGGGTGCGTCGTCGGGCTGAAATTCGTCGACGCCGCACACTGAGACGGACGCTGAGCGCGTCCGACGCTGCGAGCATCAGAGCATCGGAGCATCGGAGCATCGGAGCATCGGAGCATCGGAGCATCGGAGCATCGGAGCATCGGAACGGTGGAACATCAGAACGGTGGCGGCTCGTCCGCTTCGGGTGGCCGAGACCTCGCGTCAGATGAAGGCCCCGGCTGCGGCCCCGGCTTCGGTCGACGCTCCGGCGCACGGATGATCGTGGCCGGCTCACTGATGAACGTGCGCCCGGTCGGCGATGTCCACTTCAGCGTGCCGTCCGGCAGGTGCACGTAACTCCACCGGGTCTCTGACTTCAGCGCATGGTCGGCCGAACACAGATGCGCCAGGTTGTCGTGCTCCGTCAGCCCGTCGAACTGCCAGTCGAGGGTGTGGTCGATGTCGCACTGTGTCGCCGCCCGGCGGCAGCCCGGCCACCGGCAGGTTTCGTCTCGCACCCGGAGGTACCGTCGCAGTTCCTTCGGCACCTTGTAGCGGGTGCGCCCGACCGAGAGCACCACTCCCGTCTCCGGGTGGATCAGGATTCGGATGAAGCCGGGTGCCCGAGCCGCGATCTCGCGTGCGGTGTCGGGGTCGATCGGTCCGTATCCCTCGAGGTGGCCGGGTTCCTCGGAGTGGCCGAGGAGCGTCATCACCGGGACGGTCACGTGCACCGAGCCCCGGATTCCCTTGCCCACCCCGGAGGCGGTGACCCCGTCGAGGATGAGGTCTTCGAACACGTCCGCCCGCAGCTGCGTCAACGCGCGGGTCTCGTTCGGGCCCTGCAGGCTCATCCCCATCACGGTGAGGCGGTCGTACCCGGCCTTCACCTTCTCCGCCGAGTCGAACCAGTACAGCGACGCCATCCCGTCGGGCTCCGGCTCGAAGACCACCGTGCGGTCGGCCACCGATTTCTGGTGCCGGGCTGTGATCGACTCCGGGTGCTGCCGTTCCCGCATGACGCGTGCCTTGTACTTCAGGTTGGCCACGGTCAGGTGCGGAGCGGATTTCAACAGCGCCTCTTCGAACCCGGCCAGTGCCTCGGCGGGGAGTGACCAGGCCTGGTTCATGATCGCCTGCGCGTGCCGGTACGTGATCGACCCGTCCTGCAGCGCGGCCCGGGTGGCGGGCAGCTCATTCATCAGGGTCTGGCTTTCGGCGATCAGGGTCTCGGTCGAGCGCACCGGCAGCCGCAGGGTGCACGCCAGCTCGGTGACGAACTCCCGTTTGGCGACCATGGCGGCATCCCACCGGGCACGAGGCACCCCGGCCGTGACCCCGGACATGGCCGGAGGACCTTCCCGAGCCTTGTCTTTGGCTGCCTGGACCGCGTCCCGGGCCAGGGCCTCGGCGAACCGGCGGGCCTGATCGACCTGCTCGGCCAGGCGGGCGTCGACCCGGGCGGACTCCGCCTGCGTCTCCCGAATCGCATCGAAGTGACGACCCAGGCGTTCTAGCTGCTCACGGTATGAGGGCTTCATGAGTCACACGTTACGGGCGGCCACTGACATTCGTGGGGCCAGATCGACACCCGTCAGTACCCTGTGGATAACCTGATCACACCCGTATTGTGGAGGAGTAGAGCAACGCGCCCAGGGCCCGCTACGGGCATCCGCTACTGGGCCGGCGGCACGCATCCGTTGTCACGTAAACGCGGAGATTTCTGGCAAAACACCGGTTGTGGTCGCTGGTTGCCCGGCGTGTCGCGAGAATCTCCGAGGTCAGCGAATTCGACCGAGACGGATGCCCCGGCGAACCTCTGGAGGTCGACGCACCGGGTCTCGACAAGCTCGACCACCGGGCCGACCACCGGGGCTGGCCATCGGAAACGGCTCTTCACTCGGGCGGGCCTTCGGCGTATGTTTGAGGTGGAAAAAGCGAAAAGTCAACGCCCGCCGGGATGGTCAACCTACCCCTGCTGGGCGAAAAGTTCCGGCCACGATTCGCGCTCACCGCTTCACCGACAGTCGGCACTCCGCCTCGGTAGCACGCCCTGATCGACATCCAGTGCGGCGCGGGATGCCCGATACGCGGCGGCTTCAACGTCTACCCCTCCACACGCGGCACGAATCACCTGCACCACCAAGGAGGCGTTTCACAACGATGAAAGAACTGCACACCGTGTTACCGGCGGCGGAACTCAAACGAGCCCAGTCGTTCTACCACGACGCGCTCGGCCTCGACCCCGACGAAACCCACGAGGGAGTCCTCGTGTACCACGTCGGGTCGGGATCGGTCTTCGAGATCTACGAGACCAGTAAGGCCGGCACGGCCCAGAACACCCAGATGGGCTGGATCACGGATGACCTCGACGCCGAGATGAGCACGCTCCGCGAACGCGGAGTCGTCTTCGAGGAATTCGACATCCCCGGCATGAAGACGGTGAACGGGGTCGTCACGGCCGACGACATGAAATCGGCCTGGTTCCGCGACACCGAAGGCAACTTCATCTGAATCTCGCAGACGATCTAGCCACCCCAGTCACCCCACTCACCGATCCCGGGCGGCGCGGAGGCGCCGCCCGGTCCCTCGCTTGGCCGTCATGCTCGGCGCGTGCTCAGTGCGTGCTCAGTGCGTGCCCGGCGCATGCTCGGCGCATGCTCGGCGCGTGCCCGGCGCGTGCTCGGCGCGTACTCAGTGCGCGCCCAGCCGGTGTACCAACTCGCGAAGCACCACGACCAGGCGGTCGCCGAAACCCTGCGGGACCTGCTGCGGCAGGGCATCCGTCGGCCACCAGGCGACGTCTTCGCTCTCGTGGCTCGTCACGGGCATCGCATCGGCCCGTGCGACAGCCGCGAAACCGATGTCCCAGTGCGTGGTGCAGCGCCCGAACCGCGAACTGAGCGCGTGCCGGTGCACGTCGACCGGCAACGGGTCGCCGGTCCCGGCAACGAGTCGGCCGTCGAGAGGACTGAGTTCGGCGATGCCGCCCTCTTCGCGGGCCTCGCGCAGTGCGGCCGCGGCCACGGAGGGGTCGGATGCCTCGATGTGCCCGCCGAGTTGCAACCAGAACCGGCCCTTTTTATGGAAGCAGAGCAGCACGCGACTCAGGTCCGGAGTGAAGACGAAGCAACTCGCGGTCAGATGCTCGGCGCCGCCGTCGCGGTCGAGCGCAGAACCGCGGCCCGCCCGCACGAAGTCGATATATTCGCTTCGCAACCGGGCCTGGGCCGGGTCGACCGGCATCCAGCCGGCCAGGAGCGTCTCAACGTCGAGTGCTGCGGGGAGGTGGTGTGCGCCGCAATGCAGATCGATGCCCTGGGTCATATCCGAAGGCTATCCGCCGGGCGACACCCAGCAGTGCAGCCACTCGGTCGCCAAGCCGGCAGGGTGAGCCGTCCGGTCAGGCCGAGCGGGCACCCAGCTCGGCGCGGAGCGGCCAGTCCTGGCCGTCGAGGATGATCTGCGCCGAGCGACCGGACGCGGCATTGACGACGATCGGCGCCATCAGGTTCACGGTCGTTCCGTCCTCGCCGGGGTTCGTCACCACGAGCAGCAGCGCGTCATCCGGCCCGGTCAGGTCGAGCGATGCCGCGTGCTCGTCGCTGATCACGGGGGAGTAATCGGGCAGGTAGACGGATGCGTCGAGCACGAACAGACGGGTTCGCTGGTCCTCTGCGGACTGCAGCGAGAACAGGCCGTCGGCGCCGGGAATCTCGGTCAGGCTGAACTCGGTCAGCGGGTCCAGCCCGGGCGGCGGGGACACGAAGCTCAGGGCTGCGGTCACGGTGCCGGCGGTCGAAACGGCGCTCATCGGAGGAAGTCCATCAGCGTCGGCTGGAGCACCCGGGCGGTGACCGACAGGGCCGCCTGATAGGTGACCTCCTGCAGTTTCAGGTCCAGGATGGCCTGGCCGAGGTCGATATCCTCGATTCCGGCCCGCTGGGCCTCGAGATTTCCCTTGTGCTGCACGAGTGCTTCCCCGGCTTTCTGGATCTGGGCCTGACGCACACCGACATCGGTCTGCGCCGTGAGCACGGTCTTCATTGCCAAGTCTATGGCTGTGAGGTGGGCACCCACGTTCGTGCCGGCGCGCAAGTCGTCGGCGATGGTGCCGATCAGAGCAAAAATCGAATTCGTAGCCGTGCCGAAGATGGCGGCGCCGTCGGCGTCGACCCTCACGGTGGTGTCCGCGCCGATGCGGCGGTCGACGCTCGCGGTCGCGGTGCCCGTGAAGGTGAAGTCGGGGTCGTCCCGGAAGGCGAGCCCGGCATCCGAATTTCCGGCGAAGACGCTGCGGCCCAGGTAGTCGGCGTTCGCCTGCGCGAGCAGGTTCTGGGTGAGGCCGTCGAGGCGGGCCGCGATGGCCTCCTTCGCGGCGGGGGAGAGAGCGCCGTCGTTGGCACCCTGCACGGTCAGGTCGCGCACCTGGTTCAGCAGGTTCGTGGCCTCGGCCAGTGCCATGCTGGCGGTGGTGAGCCAGCCGTCGCCGTTGTCGGCGTTGCGGGCGTACTGCGTGACCGCGCGCTGCTCGGCGCGCACGGTGAGGGAATCGGCTGCCCGAGCGGGGTCGTCGGAGGGGCGGGCGATGGCCTTGAGCGTGGTGGCCTGCTCCTGCAACTGCGCCATCCGGGCGAGGTTGGCCTGCAGATTGGTCTGCGCGGAGCGCATCTGGGTCTGGGAGGTGACGCGGGCGATCATGGGTTACCTTCCCACCAGTCCGGTGCGATTGATCAGGGTGTCGAGCATTTCGTCCACGGCGGTCAGTACCCGGGCGGCGCCCTGGTACGCGTGCTGGAACATAAGAAGGTTGACGTTCTCCTCGTCGAGATCGACGGAGGAGTTCGACAGCTGAGCGCCCACCGCGGCGGTCGAGGTGAGGTCGGCGAGGGATGCCTGGCGCAGCGCGTTCTTCGTGGTCACGGCCAGCGAGGTGACAATGTTCGACCAGTCGGTGCTGGGGGACCGCACCGGGTTTCCCGCGGCGTCCACGGCCGTGCCGGCGCCGAGCTGGGCGATCCTGTCGGCGATGGAGCCGTCGAGGGCGCCGTTCGCGGTGAGCCCGGTTGAGAGCTCGGCGGCGTTCGTCGGCAGGACGAACAGGCCCAGCGCGGCCGGTCCCGTGCCCGCTGAGCCGAAGAAGGGGCCGGGGCGGGTCGAGTTGTCGCCGGTGGAGTAGATCGCGTTGACCTTCGCGGCCAGGCCCGTGGCGAAGGAGTTGTACGCCGCGGCGGCTTCGGCGAGGGCGCCGCCGGTGCCGGCGGCATCCGTTTTCGTGAGCAGGGAGAGCGCGCCGGCGAGCTCGCCGCCGTCGACGGGGATCGCGCCGGTGCGGTCGGCCCACTCCACGCGCACGGGCCCGGCGGTGCCGGCCGGGTCGGTGAGGCCGTTCGGACCGTCGAGGGTGCGCGCACCGAGCGCAACGAGTGGGCGGGCGGTGTCGCCGGTGACCAGCGCGTTGCCGCCCACGAGCACGTCGACGGTGCCGTCGGGGCGGTTGACGACGGTGCCGCCGGTGAGGGCGGCCAGGGTCGTGGTGAGACCGCTGCGCTGGTCGATCAGCTCGTTGGCGTTTCCGCCGCCCGCAATCGACTGACGGATGCGCGCGTTCAGCTCGGCCACCTGGGCGGCCGCGCCGTTGATCTCGGCGACCATGGTGTCCACGCTTCCGCGTTCCGACGACCACTTTGCGGCGACCGCCTGGTACCCCTGCCTGATCTGGGTGGTGACGGCGCCGGCCTGGGACAGCAGCACCCCGGCGGGCGCGGTCTCACCGGCGGCGTTGGCCACGTCGTGCCAGCCGGCCCAGAATTCCTGCAGCTGGGCGGAGAGCCCGTTCTCGCCGGGCTCCTTCAGCGAGGCCTCGACGGAGCTCAGCGCGTTCGCCCGCACCGCGGAGTATCCGGCGACCGCGGCGGTGCCGCGCACCTGGGCGTCCAGCGACGCGCTGCCGAGGCGGGCGATTCCGTCGACGCTGACACCCTGGCCGGGGCGCACCCCGGAATTCATCAGGCCCACACGGGTCGACGCGTCCACCGCGGAGGTCGTCACCCGCTGCCGGGTGTACCCCTCCGTGTTCGCGTTGGCGATGTTCTGGCCCACGACGTCGAGACCCTGCCGGGCGGCGACCAGGCCGGTGTAGGCGGTGTTGAGTCCTCCGAAGGTGCTCATCGCGGCATCCTCACAGAATCTGGTCGAAAAGTCGGGAGCCGGTGGGGCGCGCACCGGCGGCCCCGGTGGCGTCATACGTCTGGGTGTTCGCGCGCACGTCGGCCAGGGTCTCCTGGCTGGAGCGGGCGGCGGAGCGCAGCAGCTGCTCGTTGGCGTCGCGCAGTTCCTTGATCTGGGTGGTCAGTTCACCCATCGCCTTGAGGTGCGCGGCCATGATCTCGGACCACGGGCCGGCGGGGGCGTGAGCCACGAGCTCGCGCAGGGTGGCGTCTTCGGCCGTTCCCCAATCGAGGGCGACGGCGGCAACCTCGACCGAGCGGGCGAGGCCGGCATCCCGAACGTGGCCGAGCACCTGCTCCACCTCACGGGTGCCCTGCTGCAGCCAGCGGGTCTTGCCGTTGGTCAGCAGCAGCTGTTCCTCGTCGAGTTTGAAGACGAGCAGTTCGAGGAGCTCCCGCTCGCGCCACAGCAACGCTGATAGTTCATTGGCGCCCACGTCTCCTCCAACTGCCTGTCGTCTGGTGCGGCCGGTCCGCGCAAAATCGCGCAGGTCAACGGCTTGTTACTACGACTATCGGCAGGTGACGGCCCCCGGTTAGCCACGGTGTGGATTCAGACTGCCAGCCGAGACTGAAGGTGTCCACTAAAGGGAGGACACGATTCCGGCAGACACCGGATGCCTGGCCCCCGTTGCGGGGTGATCCGCCCCGATGTGGGGGTGCCTGGCCCCGTTGTGGGGGCACCGTTGCGCATTCGGCCACCGACCGCGCCTTTACGTTTTAATCATGGCCGCGAAGTTCTGTGGCCTGGGCCCCGAACCCCGGCGTCACATCCCCGCTTTCTCGCAACGTCCCCGTGCCTACCCGGCCACTCGTTCGACCAGGCCCTTGCCTGATCGATCGGGACAATTCAGGTGTCAAGCACTCAGGGAGTTCCGTGTGAATCGTGCAGAACGCAACCAATTGGTGATCGACAACCTCCCGCTCGTCGGCTACCTCGTTTCCGAAACCTGGGCCAAGGCCCGGCACCTCTCCCGCGACGACCTGGCCTCGGCCGGAGCTCTCGCCCTGATCACCTCGGCGGATGCCTTCAACGCCGACCTCGGCGTTCCGTTCGGAGCGTTCGCACGGCGCCGCATCATCGGCGCCTTCGCCGACGAGATGCGCTCCAATGACTGGGCCACTCGGATGGCCCGCCGCCGCATCAAGGAGACCCGTGCCGTTCAGCAGACGCTGGCCGGCGCCCTCGGCCGCGCGGCATCCGTCGACGAGGTTGCCGCCGCCCTCGGCGTCGACCGGGAGACCGCGATCGCCGGCCTGTCCGACTCCGAGCGCACCGTCTCGACCCTCGACGACGCCACCGCCGAGTTCCTGGTTTCCGGAACCGAACTCCCCGGCGACTCGCTGCTCTCCGCCGAGCGCCTGGCCTACCTGCACGCCGCCATCGCGGCACTGCCGGATAAGATGCGCGTGATCGTGCAGCAGGTCTACTTCGACGACCGCTCGGTCAAGGAGATCGCGGTCGAGCTCGGAATCACCCACTCGGCGGTGTCTCAGCAGCGGGCGGAGGCCATCCGTCTGCTCCGCGACGGCCTGGGCACGCACTACTCCGACGACGCCGAGGTGGAGTACGTTCCCGAGTCCCGAATTGCGCCGGCCCGCCGCAGCGCCTACCTCGCCCGCCTCGCCGACCAGGCCATGCTCGGCCTGGCGACCGCGAGCGGGGTGGCGTACGCCGCCGGGTCGACGGATGCTGCCGATCCTGCCGGTTCAGACACCCGGGAAGTTTTTTCGATCAACGGCTAACGCGGTCTCAGCAGAGGCCGATAGCTCACTGTGTCAGGCCATGGATGGCCTGGCGTTCACCACCCAATCACGGAGGATTTAATCATGGGTATGCAGATCAACACCAACCTCGCGGCCAACAACACGTACCGCAACCTAGCCGCCACGCAGAACGACATGTCCAAGTCCCTGGAGAAGCTCTCCAGCGGCCTCCGCATCAACCGCGCAGCGGATGACGCGGCCGGCCTGGCCATCTCCGAGGGCCTCAAGTCGCAGGTCGGTGGCCTCACGGTCGCCAGCCGCAACGCCCAGGACGGCATCTCGGTCATCCAGACCGCTGAGGGTTCCTTGAACGAGGTCACCTCGATCCTGCAGCGCGTTCGTGACCTCGCAGTCCAGGCCGGCAACGACTCGAATAACACCGATTCGCGTACCGCGATCACGACCGAGGTTCTTGCCCTGGGCAAGGAACTTACCCGTATCGGTGCCTCGACCAACTTCAACGGTACGGCCCTGCTCGACGGCGTCAAGGCGTCGCTGACCTTCCAGGTCGGCGCTGGCAGCGTCGCTGCAACCGACCAGATTGTCGTGAAACTCACGAACGTGTCTACTATTGGCGCCGCCATTGAGGTGCTGGGAACTGCAGCGACTGACGGTTTCAAGGACGCAGCAACGGCCCTGTCCACCATCGCCGCACTGGACCTGAACATCAAGGCCGTGTCCACGTCACGCGCCGAGCTTGGCGCGAACCAGAACCGGTTCGAGAGCGTCATCAAGAACCTGGCCGTCTCCAAGGAGAACCTCACCGCTGCCGGCTCGCGCATCCGCGACACCGACATGGCCGAGGAAATGGTCAAGTACACCCGTTCCAGCATCCTCTCGCAGGCCGGTACCGCCATGCTCGCGCAGGCCAACCAGTCCGCTCAGGGCGTGCTGTCGCTGCTCCGCTAACCCTGAGTAGCTGAACCTTTCGGGAAACCGCACGGTGAACTATGGCTGGTGGTGACCTAAGAGATGAACTGGACCTCATCCCTCGGCCGCCACCAGCCATTCACGTTTACACCCGCACCATCCAGCTTGATCGCAGAAACGTAAGAAGGGGAAGACATGACGAACGCCATCGACGGACTCGTCTCCGGGCTCGACACCACCTCCCTGATCAACTCCCTGATGCAGGTCGAAGCCGTTCCGCAGACGCTGCTGAAGGCCAAGGTCTCCTCGTCGCAGAACCTGATCTCGGCGCTGCAGGGCCTCAACACCCAGATCGCCGGCCTGGCCGATCTGGCCGGCAAGGCCGCGAAGCCGGCCGCACTCGATCTCTACTCGGCCACCAGTACCTCTCCCACCGTCACAACGGCGGTCTCGGCCAACGCCAGCGCCGGGCAACTCGACGTCGTCGTCGGGGCCCTCGCTCGCAGCCAGGTCGGCGTCTCAGCGGCCATGACCGCCTGGCCCGCCGACCCGGCCGTGCTGACCATCGTCTCCGGCGGTGTCACCACCGAGATTTCCGCCAGCTCGACCTCTCTCGACGCCGTCGCCACGGCGATTAACGCCGCCGGCACCGGGGTCACCGCCACGAAGGTCGCGTCCGGAGTGGATGCCGGCGGCGTCGCCCAGTACCGGCTCCAGCTCACCGGGAATGACTCCGGTGCGGCCAAGGCCTTCACGGTCCATCAGGGCACCGCCGCCGAGGTCACGGCGAACACCGCGCCCGACCTGCTGGCCGCCGCGGGTGCCGCCATCATCCGGACCGCCCAGAATGCCAGCGTCACCCTGTGGGCCGGCAGCGCCGCTGCCCAGACGATCACCTCGGCCACCAACACGTTCGCCAACCTGCTGCCCGGCGTCGCGATCACCGTTTCCGCGGCATCCGTCGACCCGGTCACCATCAAGGTCGCTCGTGACGACGCCCAGATCGGCTCCCTGGCCTCGGGCCTGGTCAGCTCCCTCAATGGCGTCTTCGCGCTGATCTCCACCAAGTCCGCGGTCGTCAACAGCACCAACGCGTCGGGGGCAGCCGTGTTGTCGGCCGGCATCTTCACCAGCGACAGCACCGTGCGCGACGTGAAGCAGCGCATCCTCACGGCCGCCTCGGCACCGATCAACGGTCACTCGCCCTCGGAATACGGCATCAGCATCACGAAGTCCGGAACGATGGAGTTCGACGCGGCCAAGTTCGCCGCGGCCCTCGCCAAGGACCCGGTGACCGTCAAAGCAGCAGTGCAAGAGATCGCGACCCGCGTCGCGGCAGCGGCGTCATCGGCGTCGGACAAATACGACGGGCAGATCACCGCGAAGATCACCGGTCAGCAGTCCACGGTTAAGAACCTCGGCGACCGCATCGCCGACTGGGACCGCAGCCTGGCCACCCGCCGGGCGACCCTGCAGAGCACCTACACCGCACTGGAAACCCAGCTCAGCGCCCTGAAAGCACAGTCCTCGTGGCTGAGTGCCCAGGTTGCCGGACTCCCGACCTCGAGCACAGGATGATGATGGCTGTTATGAGCATGATGGGTGGGGCACAGGCCCGGCGCGCACAGTTGAACCGCGAAGCGGTGCTCTCGGCCACGCCGGTGCGCCTGCTGACGATGCTCTACGACCGGTTGCTGCTCGACCTCGGCCGCGCCGAGATCGCCCAGAACATCGAGGACTGGGCCGTCGCCTCGGAGCACCTCCTGCACGCCCAGGCGATCGTCTCCGAACTGTCGACCTCGCTCAACGTGGAGGCCTGGGAGGGCGGCGAGGGTCTGTTCGCCCTGTACACCTACGTGTCCAACGCGTTGATGAGCGCCAACATCCATCGGGATGTCGCCCGCACCCGGGAGGCCATCGCCCTGCTCGAGCCGCTGCGGCAGACCTGGCACGAAGCGGCCGAGCTGCTGCCGGCCCAGAGCGCGGCGCGTGCCGGTGGGGAGTACGGTCTTGCCTAGGGTTCTGCTCGACACCCACGAATCTGCGAACGAGCGCCAGGAATGGCTGGATGTGCTCGACCAGCTCGAGTCGAGCCTCGGCTCGGGCGCCCGCGACGCCGTGCTGGCCGGCCCGGGGGAGCGCTTCTCTACCGGCGTGCAGTGGCGTGCGCCCGAACACCTGGGCCAGCTGCCCGCCGACCTCGAGACGCGCGCCCGGCGCCTGCTCTCCGGCCAGCTCGAACTGATCAGCGAGATCGAGGATGCCCGGCGCTCCGCCGGCGTGCACCTCGCCGCCGTGCGCACCATCATCTCGGCCCAGCACACCGACCAGGCCGTCTACCTCGACATAGCCGGCTGACTGCCCGCCCACCTCGCGCCCGTTGCCGGCTACCGCCGATGCGGGCCAACTGTTGCCCGCTCGGACATTTGTTGCCCGTGCGCGGGCAACAGTTGTCCGTTTCGACGACAGTTGCGGGGTCCCGCTCGAAAACGTGAGGAAAGAAGTTCCGCGACAACTCCTTACGCGCCTCGGCCACCGGCCGATAGCTAGGAGCGAGCAGGGATTGCTCGACCACAGGCCACGGATCGGCCGCCCTCGTTTTGCCGACGAATCGGGTATCCGTGTTTGAATCCGTGACCATGACGGCGCTCTCCAGCGCGCTGGACGGGCTGGCCCTGCGCCAGCGCACCATCGCGAACAACATCGCGAACGTGAACACGCCGAACTACCACGCCAAGCGTGTGGCGTTCGAGGATGCCCTGGCGCAGTCTGTGCAGGCCGGCAGCGGCAGCACTGTCGCCACCACCGCCAGTTCCCTCGAGCCCACCCGCCTCGACGGCAACAACGTCAACCTCGACACCGAGACCCTCTCCAACATCGACACCGTGCTGCGGTACCAGTTCGCGGCGCAGGCCGTCAACGGACCGTTCACGGCCATGCGCTCCGCGATGCGAACCAGCTGATGACCCTCGACGCCATTGGGATTGCCGGCAGCGGCCTCACCCTGCACCGCAAATGGCTCGACGCCGTCGCGGACAACATCGCCAACGCCAACACGGTCACCGCCACCGACGGTGACGCCTTCCAGGCGCGCTACATCGTCGCCCAGGCCGGCCAGGGCACCACCGGCGCCTATGCGGCCGGGACGGCACTCGGCGACGCCGAGGGAATCCTGACCTTCGACCCGAGCAACCCACTCGCCGACGAGGCCGGCTACGTGCGCCGCCCGGACGTCGACATGGCCGAGCAGATGGGCGCGCTGATCATGGCGCAGCGCGGCTACCAGGCCAACGCCGCCGTCGTCGACCGTGCCAAGACGACCTACGAAGCCGCACTCCAGATTGGACGCTCCTGATGACCATCGGTTCGATCAACCCGATCCAGTCCGTGACCGGCACGGGATACCTCTCCGGCGTGCAGGGCATGCAGGGTGTGCAGGGAACCACAGGGAGCCAGGGCACCGACGGGTCGGCCTTCGGCAGCGCCTTGGTCGGCGCCGTCGACAATCTGCAGCAGCTGCAGGCCACCTCCAACACCCTCACGGTGCAGGCCGTAACCGGAAACCTGACCGACATCCACTCGGCCGCCCTGGCCTCGACCCGCGCCCAGGTCACCCTCGAACTCGTGGCCGCCGTGCGCAATAAGGGTGTCGACGCGTTCAACGAGATCATGAGGATGCAGGCCTGATGCCCCGCCCGATCACGTCGGCCTTCGCACGCCTCGGCCAGAGCATCCGGTCCTTCTCCGTCGCCCAGCGCACGGTCGCCATCATCGGCGTCGCCGTGCTTGCCCTGGGCATCGCCGCCCTGAGCATGTGGGCCACCAAGCCGGCCTTCACGCCCCTGTTCTCCGGGCTGAGCGGTTCCGACGCGAATACCATCGTCGAGCAGCTTCGCACCGACGGCGTCGCCTACGAGCTCAGCGACGGTGGCGCGACGATCCTGGTGCCGCAGCAGAACGTCTACGACGAGCGCCTCAAGGCCGCCGCAGCCGGCCTGCCGTCCTCCAGCACGGGCGGCTACGGGCTGCTCGACACCATGGGTGTCACTTCCAGCGAGTTCCAGCAGTCGGTCACCTACAAGCGGGCGCTCGAGGGCGAACTCGCCAACACCGTCAAGGCCATGAAGGGCGTCAAGAACGCCTCAGTGCGCCTGGCGATCCCCGAAGAGACCGTGTTCGCGTCGGAGCAGAACGACCCCACGGCATCCGTCTTCGTGGAGACGGCCACCGGCAGCACCCTGAACGCCGACCAGGTGCAGTCCATCGTGCACCTCACCTCGGCCTCCATCGCCGGAATGGCACCCACCGACGTGGCCGTCATCGACTCCAAGGGTGTCGTGCTCTCGGCGGTCGGCGTGGGAGCGACCGGATCCGCCGACCAGCAGGCCGGCGCCTACGAGGACCGCGTGCGGGGGGCCGTGCAGGCCATGCTGGACAAGGTCGTCGGGCCCGGCAACGCCACCGTCGTCGTGGCCGCCGACATGAGCTACCAGTCGGCACAGCGGGTTGAGGAATCGTTCACCACCCCGACGGATGCCCCGGCCCTCAACGAGGCCGTCAAAACCGAGTCGTACACGGGCTCTGGCGGCTCCGCGGCCGGCGTCCTCGGCCCGGACAACATCGCCGTCCCGGCGGGCACCGAGGGCGATGGAACCTTCACCTCCGAGGACACCACCAAGAACAACGCGGTCAACAAGGTGACCGAGACCCGCACCATCCCGGCCGGGGAGATCAACCGGCAGACGGTCTCGGTGGCCGTGAACGCCGACGTCGTGGGTCAGCTCAACGTCGCCGACGTCACCTCGCTGGTGGCCTCGGCCGCCGGCATCGACGTGCAGCGCGGCGACGCGGTCACCGTCGAGGTAGTCAGCTTCAACGGCGGCGCGGCAGAGGATGCCGCCGCGGCCCTCGCGGCGACCGAAGCGGCGGCCGCCGCCGACCGGTTCGCAGAGATCATGCGCATCGCCATCATCACCGCGGGGATTGTCATCACTTTCGTGCTGGGGCTCATCCTCTACGCGCGTCGTTCGCGCCGCCAGAGCCGCGAGTCCATCGAGCTTGACGAAATGATGGAGGTCCGGCCCGCGCTGTCCGTGCCGGAGGTGCCGTTCCCGCTGAGCGCCCCGATCGCGCCGATCATGATCGACCCCACCCCGACCGTGGCCTACCTGCCGCCGGCCTCCGACCGGATGCGGGTGGAGATCGACGCACTCGCTCAGCGTGACCCCGCGAAGACCGCGGAATACCTCCGCGGCCTGATGGATGACCGGCAGCCCGCATGATCGACGCCCAGCCGGCCCTGACCGGCACGCAGAAGGTCGCCGTGGTGCTGATGAGTATGGAGCACCAGCGCGCCACCGAAGTGATGAAGCAGTTCACCGAGGCCGAGGCGGCCGATATCGCCGCGGAGATGGTGCAGTTGCGCCGGGTCGACCCGGAGGTGACCGAAACCACCGTTCTGGAGTTCCACGAACTCACGGTCAAGGGTGCCCACACCCGGCGCGGCGGTCACGCCTACGCGATCGGCCTGCTTGAGGCATCCTTCGGCGCGGAACGAGCGGCCGGCGTCATGGTCAAGGTGGCCTCGTCGATGGCCGGCAAGGCCTTCGAGTTTCTCGACGCCGCCGAGCCGCTGCAGATCCTCACCCTGCTTGACGGCGAACTGCCCCAGACCATCGCGCTCGTGCTCGCGCACCTGCGCCCCGGTCACGCCTCCGCCGTGCTCGGCGGCCTCGACGCCGACCTGCGCGCGGAGGTGGCGCAGTGTATCGCCGGCATGGGCACGGCCACCCCCGAGGCCGTGCGCGTGGTCACCGAGACCCTCAAGGCCCGGGTCGGCGCCGTCGCCTCCTCCCGCGACTCGGTGGAGATCGTCGGCGGCATCCAGCCGCTCGTCGAGATCATCAACCGGGCCGATGTGGCCACCGAACGCGCCCTTCTCGAAGCCCTCGATGCGCGCGATCCGGCCCTGGCCGAAGAGGTCCGGTCACGGATGCTGACCTTCGCCGACATCGTCAAGCTCGAAAACCGAGACGTACAGCAGGTGCTCCGCGGCATCGACGCGGGCATCCTCGCCATCGCCATGAAGGGCTCCGCGGACTCTGTGGTCTCGATCATTCGCACCAACCTGTCCGAGCGCAACCGGGAGATCCTCGACGACGAGGTCAAAGCCATGGCGCCCGTGCGGGTGTCGCAGGTCGAGGAAGCGCGCGCCACGATCGTGCGGGCCATCCGCGACCTCGAGGCGCAGGGGAGCATCACCGTGCAGCGTGCCGAGGAGGACGACTATGTTGTTTGACGCAGCGACCGCCCGGTCGAACTTCTCCGCCGTGACCTTTCCCAGCCTTCAGGGCGAGCGGGACGCAGGCGGCGACGCCTCCCGGGCCCGGGGGCACGCCGCCGGCTACACCGCGGGACTCCGCGCGGCCGCCGCCGAGGTGGATGCCCGGATCGCGCGGCTCGACGCCGAGCAGGCCGCCGCCGGTGCCATCGGCCAGGCGCGGATCGACCGGGCGGTCGCGCTGCTGGGTGCCGCCGCCGCCGCGCTGCACGAGCGCACCGTTCCGGTGATCCAGGAGGCGGAGGACACCCTTGTCGCGACCGCGCTGGAACTGGCCGAAGCGATCCTCGGCTACTCACTCGGCGACGCCGACGCCTCGGCGCGGGCCGCACTGGGCCGCACCCTCGCGACCGGAGCGACCGTCACCACCGGCGCACTCGGTACCGTTCGCCCGCACTCCGTGCGGATGAACCCCGCCGACCTTGCTCTGATCGACCTGATCACCCGCGCGGATGCCGGCGTGGACTTCACGGCGGACGCCGACCTCGCCCGTGGCGACGCGATCGCAGAGTTCCCCGATGGATTCCTTGACGCCCGGATCGGCACCGCGCTTACCCGCGCGAAGGCCGCCCTCACCGGAGCCCGGTCGTGACCCTGGCGCAGGCCCCCGCCTGGCGTCCGCGCGCGGGAAAGATCCGCTCCGCCCTCGACGCCGCGCGGCCCCAGCGGGTGGGCGTCGTCTCTTCGATCGTCGGTCTCGGTCTGGAGGTGCGCGGGCTCAATTCCGCGATCGGCGATCTGGTCACGGTCGGCGACGGCGGGGAGATCGACGCCGAGGTGGTCGCCACGACGCAGGGCGGCATCCGGTGCATGCCGCTCGGCCGGATGACCGGTATTCGGATCGGCGCGCCCGTGCGCTCGGACGGAACCCCGCACCTCGTGCCCACCGGCGCCGGCCTGTTCGGGCGCGTCATCGACGGCCTCGGCCGGCCCATCGACGGCAAAGGCCCTCTCTCCGGTGCCCGGTTCGTCGGCCTCGATCACGACAGCCCCTCCGCGATGGCCCGCTCCCGCATCCAGACGCCGCTCCAGCTGGGTGTGCGCGTGCTCGACACCCTCACCACCGTCGGGAAGGGACAGCGGATGGGCCTGTTCGCCGGCTCCGGCGTCGGCAAGTCCTCGCTGCTTTCGATGATCGCCCGCGGCACCGACGCGGAGGTCTCGGTCATCGCCCTGGTGGGGGAGCGCGGCCGCGAGGTGCGCGAATTCCTTGAAGACGACCTCGGACCCGAGGGGCTCGCCCGTTCGATCGTGGTCGTGTCCACCTCCGACGAACCGGCCATGATGCGGCTGCGCGCCGCCTTCCTGGCCACCCGGATCGCCGAGTCGTTCCGTGACGACGGAGCCGACGTGATGCTGATGATGGATTCACTCACCCGGGTGGCGATGGCCCAGCGCGAGATCGGCCTCTCGGTCGGCGAACCCCCCGCCACCCGCGGTTATCCGCCCTCGACCTTCTCCCTGCTCGCCCGCCTACTCGAGCGGGCCGGCACCGACGAAACCGGGTCGATCACGGGCGTCTACACGGTGCTCGTCGACGGCGACGACCACAATGAACCGATTGCGGATGCCGCCCGCTCGATCCTCGACGGACACGTCGTACTCGACCGCAAACTGGCTGTCCTCGGCCATTTCCCCGCTGTCGACGCGCTCTCCTCGATCTCCCGCGTCGCCTCCCGGGTCAACAGCCCCGAGCAGAACCAGGTCGCCGGCCTGTTGCGCCGGGTGCTCGCCGCACGCCGCACCGCGCAGGACCTGCTCGACGTCGGCGCGTACCGGCGGGGCACGAACCCGCTTGTCGACGCCGCCGTCGACAACGAGGGCGCCATCAACGCGTTCCTCCAGCAGCGCATGGACGACCAGACCTCGGCCCCGCTCGCTTGGGACCAACTCACGACACTTACTCGAACGCTGGGGGCGCTCTGATGAAACGCACTTTCGCTTTGGCCGGGCTCCTCCGGCTACGGCACCTGCAGCAAGACCAGGCCGCCGGCGACCTGGCCCAGGCCAACGCCGTCGTTCAGGCGAACGCGGCTCGCCGGGCCGCAACCAGGGCCACCCTGCGGCACACGCCGAGTCTGGCCAGCGGGGCTGACACGCTGACGGCGATCGCCTCCGCCCGCGCCTCGGCGCACAGCATGTTGGCCGACATGGAGGCCCTCGGCCGCAACTACCAGGTTGCCGTCGGCGAGGCGCAGGTCGCCTTCGACGCGACCCGTGCCGATACGGTGCGGTTGGAGAAGCTCGAGGGCCGGCACGGAGCCCTGGTCGCGGCCGACGACCTGCACCGCGAACAGGCCATCCTCGACGAGATTGCGTCGACCGGCTGGCACCGCAACCGGGGCGCGGACGGTGACCCGCGATGACCATGATCGCGGCGATGAGCCGGGTCAGCGAGATCCAGGCGACACTCGTACAGCTCTCGGCCGGGGCGAACGCCCAGAAGGCGCAGGCCACTGCCGCAGCCGGCAGCGCCACCGCCGGTGCGGGCGCGAGCACCTCGGCGAACACCTTCGCCGACGCCCTCGCGACGGCGTCGGGCGCCGCCGCGGTCCGCCCGGCCGCGCCGAACCCGGGCGGGGCCACCGGCGCCGACGTGGTCGACGCCGCGAAGAAGTACCTGGGCGTGCCCTACGTCTTCGGCGGTGAAGACGCCAGCGGCATGGACTGTTCCGGGTTGGTGCAAACCGTGTATGCCGAAATGGGCATAGACGTGCCGCGCCTCGTCTCGGGCCAGATGAAGATCGGCACCGAGGTCGGTTCCCTCGCCGAGGCCAAGCCCGGTGACCTGATCGTCACCGGCGGCGGCGAGCACATCCTGATCTACGCCGGCGACAACAAGGTCATCCACGCGCCCTACGAGGGCCGCACGGTCTCACTGGTCGAGGCCTACATGGACGACTCCGAGATCGACACCATCCGCCGTGTGATTCCGGATGCCCCGGCCGCCACCGCGAGCCCGGCGTCCTCGAGCACGGCCTCCGCTTCGTCAGCCGCCGGCAGCCAGCTCAGCGCCGCACTGGCCTCATTCATGAACGGAGCCTCCCGATGAGCGCCACGTCCGTCCGGCTGGCGCCGGCGCCCCACACCGCGGCGCAGGCGCTGGCATCCGCGTCCTCATCCGCCGCCGCGTCCTCATCCGCCTCCTCCGCCGCCTCCCCCTCGGCTTCGCGTGGCCCGCTGGGTGCCCGCCCGGGTGCCGGCTCATTCGCGTCCGTGCTGCAGGACACCCTCGCGGGCCCGCGCACCTCCGCGATCGCGTCTCCGCCGGGTTCCGCATCAACCTCATCCCGGGCTCCCGAGCCGACCTCGGAGCGCACCGCCGAACCGGCCTCCGGACCGACCACTGATCTGAGGAACGCCCAGACCGGCGCGGCGCCGGCCCCGGAGCACCAGCAGCCGAGCGCCATCCTGCCTCCCGCCGGGTTCAGCCGTCCGCCACTGCCGACCGGTGCGAAAGCCACCG
This sequence comes from Cryobacterium sp. M23, assembly GCF_002929655.1. Lineage (NCBI taxonomy): Bacteria > Bacillati > Actinomycetota > Actinomycetes > Micrococcales > Microbacteriaceae > Cryobacterium > Cryobacterium sp. M23. The sequence goes on along the minus strand of NZ_PJJV01000078.1, from coordinate 91,569 downwards.
GGGCGATAGCCACCGGAGCCGACAGTGCTGCCCTCGCCGACTCCGTCGGGACCGAGGCCGTGACCATCCCGACCGCCGCCGCCGGCACCGCCGCCGCCGAGACTTCCACCATCGTTGCCACCGAATCCGTAGCCGACTCAGACTCCACGGAGACGTCCGCCGCAGACTCCAACACTTTCACCGCAGCGAACGCCGCTGGCGGTACCGCGCTTCCGGCCGGGGCTCTCGCTGCCCCGGTGCCGGTGCCACCGGCACCCGCCGCCGTAGCGCCCGTCGCCACCGCAGCGCCCGGTGCCACCGCAGGGCCCGTAGCCGGGACGGCATCTTCCGCCGGAGCGACTGTCGCGGGCACGGCGCCCACGGGCCTCACGGCGCCCACGGGCCTCACGGCGCCCACGGGCCTCGGCGCGACCGCAGGGACATCCGTCGCCGGTGACCGCGCGGCCACCGTGAACCTGAACCAGGCCGAAGCCTCGGCGACTGCCGCCCTGCTCGTGCCGCTCGGCACCCCGGCCACGGCGGCCACCCCGGCCACCGCCCCCCTTGTGCCGCCCGGCGCCCCGGCCTCGGCCCCGGCAGCACCGCCCGCGCCACTGGCCGGCCAGGTGTCCCGACCCCTGTTCACCCTGGTGGGCGCCGCCAACGGCGACCACGTGCTGACCATCAGCGTGAGTCCCGACAATCTGGGCCCGGTCACCGTGCGGGCTCACGTGCGCGGGGAGCACATTCGGGTCGAGCTGTTCGCGCCCACGGACCTGGCCCGAGAGGCGCTCCGGGCCATCCTGCCCGACCTGCGCCGGGACCTGTCGGGCGGCGGGCTGAACGCGCAGCTCACCCTGTCGGCCGACGCCCGCGCCTCGGACCCCTCGGCCTCCCGACAGGGCGGACCCGACGCCCGCCAGGAGCGGCCGGCCGAAGACGACAGGGCGACCCGAGGCGACCGTGCGGCCGGCCCTGCCGTCGACCGTGCCGCCGACCGTGCCGCCGACCTCAGACTGTCTTCCCTGCGCGCCGCCGGCTCACACACCACCATCGACGTTCTCGCCTGACCTGCTGCCACCTCAGACCCCACCGACACAGACCCCACCATCCCAGAAAAGAGATCCTTTGACCATCGACGCAGTGGCAGCAGCCGCCCCGGCCGGGATGTACTCGACCGCCCCCGTGCGCGCCCCGAAACAGACCCTGGATTCCGAGGCGTTCATGTCGTTGCTGGTCACCCAGCTGCGCAACCAGGATCCCAGTTCGCCCATGGACACCAACCAGATGATCTCTCAGACCACGCAGCTGGCCATGATGGAGAAGCTGGCGGCGCTCTCAACGACCGCCGACGAGAATTTCTCCCTGCAGATGCGCGTCGCCGCAGCGGCCCTGGTCGGACAGGACGTCACCTTCACGAGGGCTGACGGCACTGTGGGCACCGGTACCGCCTCGAGCGTCTCCTACGCCGGGGCCGTTCCCCAGGTCACCGTCGACGGGACCCTCGTCGCCCTCGACCTGGTGACCGGCGTCACCTCGGGCGCGAGCGCCGCCGCCGGCACCACTCCCGGCCTCTCCGCCTGACCCACACCTCACATCCGTTCTCGTTCTCGTTTCCCACCGAAAGGCAGCACCCCATGCTTCGCTCCCTGTACTCCGGCATCTCCGGCCTCCGCTCGCACCAGACCATGCTCGACGTCACCGGCAACAACATCGCCAACGTCAACACCACCGCGTTCAAGGCGTCGGCCGTACAGTTCCAGGACACCCTTTCGCAGCTGAAGCAGGGTGCGGGCGGCCCCCAGGAGCAGGTGGGCGGCACGAACCCGGCTCAGGTCGGGCTCGGCGTGCAGGTGGCCGGGATCGCCACGAACTTCTCCCAGGGCTCCGCGCAGTCCACCGGGCGGGCCACCGACATGGCGATCTCCGGCGACGGGTTCTTCGTCACCCAACTGGCCGGCGAGACGCTCTATAGCCGTGCGGGTGCCTTCGACTTTGACGCCGAGGGTCGCCTGGTCTCCCCGGACGGTGCGATCGTGCAGGGCTGGAACGGCGCCAACGGGCAGATCAACGAGGGTGGCCCGGTGGGCAACATCACCCTGCCGCTGCAGGCCATGATCCCGGCGAAGGCAACCGGTGGCGTCACCATGGTCGGAAACCTGCCGGCGGATGCGGCGGCAGGCTCCGTCATCGTGCGCGACGTCAAGGTCTACGACGCGCTGGGTGCCGCCCGTACCCTGTCGGTCACCTTCGCACGTACGACCACCGGCTGGATCGCGAGCGGCACCGACGCAGTGGGTACCGGCTCCACGGCCTTGACCCTCGATGCAGAAGGTGTGCTCACGGCAACCGGTCCGTTCATCGTGAACGACGTCAAGGTGAATCTGACCGCCCTGACCGGGCAGGCGGGCCTGAGCACGGCCACGATCAGCAGCCAGGACGGTTCCACGGCGGGTTCCCTCCAGTCCTTCACCCTCGGCAAGGACGGAACCCTGGTGGGCCTGTTCAGCAACGGCAGCCAGACAGCCATCGCCCGCATCGCCCTGGCCACCTTCACCAACCCGGGCGGCCTCGAGAAGTCCGGTTCCTCGGCCTACCGCGCCACCTTCAACTCGGGCCAGGCGGCTCTCGGCGCCCCCGGTGACGGCGGCCTCGGCTCGCTCAGCGGCGGCACCCTCGAAATGTCCAACGTCGACCTGTCGCAGGAGTTCACCAACCTGATCGTCGCCCAGCGCGGCTTCCAGGCGAATGCGCGCATCATCACCACCTCCGACGAGGTGCTTCAGGAGCTCACCAACCTGAAGCGGTAGCGCCTACGCCGATAACCGGCGTCGGCGGGTCGTCAGGCCGCACATTTTTGCGCGCCATACTGGAATGACTGACGTTTCAACTGAGGAGCAAAGATGCAAATCCTGGTCAACACCGACAACAACATCGCGGGTACGGACGCAGTCGTGGCGGAGGTGGAGTCCTCGGTCAAAATTGTTCTGGCCCGGTTCAGCTCCCGGTTGACGCGGGTCGAGGTCCACCTCAGCGACGAGAGCGCAGGCAGGGCGACGACCGACGACATCCGTTGCCTGCTCGAGGTGCGTCCCGCCGGGGGCAACCCCCTCGCGGCAACCGACCATTCCTCCACGATGACCGGGGCCGTCAGCGGTGCGCTGCACAAGCTGGCCAGCGTGCTCGAGACCACGTTCGGTCGCATGGACGACCACAAGGGCGCATCCGCCATGGGTGACGACCACACGCCCTGAACCGCCTGCCTGACACGGTAAAGTTGGCCGTCCGCCTCGCCCGGGGGCTGAACCGAACCCGAGAGGACGGCCACAGTGAGCCTGATCAGGCTGAACGACGTCAGTATCCGTTTCGAGAACACCCAGATTCTGCGTGAGGCCTTCTTCCGACTGGAACCAGGCGACCGGGTTGGACTGATCGGCCGCAACGGGTCAGGTAAGTCGACGATTCTCAAGCTGGTCCTCGGCCAGGTGAGCGCGGATGCCGGCACCGTCACCCTCGAGGCCGGCACCCGGGTGGGCTACTTCTCCCAGTTCTCCGAACTGAACGGCGAATCCACGATCACCGAGGTGCTCGACGGCCTGTTCGCCCCGATCAAGGCCCTTGAGGCCGAGCTCGCGTCGATCGACGCCCAGATCGCGGCGGATTCCGCGCAGAGCGCCGAACTCGACCGGCTGATCCACCGCCAGGCCGAGTTGTTCGAAGACATGGACCGCCTCGATGGTTGGGACTACCCGCGGCGTATCGACGCCGCGCTGACCACCCTCGGGTTCGACGAGGCCCACCGCGTCTGCGCCATCGATTTGCTGTCCGGCGGTTGGCGCAACCGGGCGGCGCTGGCGAAGATCCTGCTCGAGCGGCCCGACGTGCTGCTCCTGGACGAACCAACCAACTACCTGGACGTCGCCGGCGTCGAGTGGCTCGAGGCCTGGTTCCGCTCATTCCGCGGTGCGGCCATCATCGTCTCGCACGATCGCCGGTTCCTTGACGGGGTCGTCACCCGCATCATTGAGGTCGAGAACTACCACCTGCACGAGTACCCCGGCAACTTCGGCGACTACGTGGTGCAGAAGCAATTTCGCCTGAAAACCCTCGAGCTGCAGTTCCTGCACGAGTCGGAACTGCTCGCTTTCGAGGCGGAGGGGATCAGCGACCGCCGCGAGGCCGCAAAGGCTGCCAGCCGCACCCTCGACAGCCAACTCGCGCACATCAAGAAGACCCGCAGCCCGCGGCCCGTCGACACGATCATCACCGAGATCTACGGCGGGCTGCACGTGAAGGACTCGCTCTGCCGCATCGAGTCGCTCAGCAAGTCCTACGGCGAGAAGGCGCTGTTCGCCGACCTCACCTTCGAGATCCGGCGCGGCAACCGCATCGTGGTCCTGGGCTCCAACGGCAGCGGCAAGACCACCCTGCTACGGGTTCTGGCAGGGGAGGAGAAGGCCGATTTCGGCGAGGTGGCCTGGGCCTCCGGCGCCGCCGTGGTCTCCTACAACCAGGTGCTCGACGGCCTTGACGACGATGACACCGTCAGCCACTCCGTGAACGCGATGCCGGGCAGTCTCGCCTTCACAGCGACCCGCAAGTCGGTCAACCGGTTCCTCGCGATGTTTCAATTCTCCGAGGCCGACCTCAAGCAGAAGATCGGCAACCTCTCCGGCGGGCAGCGGGCCCGCGTCGCCATGGCACAGTGCTTGCTGTCGGGGGCCGCTGTGCTCCTGCTCGACGAACCGACGAACCACCTCGACATGGCCAGCACCCAGGTGATGGAGCGCGCCCTCATCCACTTTCCGGGGGCCGTGATGGTGGTCAGCCACGACCGGTTCTTCACCGACAAGATCGCCACCCGACACCTGATCTTCGGCAGCGACGCGGCCGCGCCCGGCGAGATCCTGGTGCGCGCGGCGTAACCAATTCGACGGAGATTTTCGCGACAGAGCGCGGTTTTCTCGTCTTTGAGTGCGTTTTGGGCAGAATCTCCGTCGAATCAGTTCGACGGAGATTCTGGCTCTCCACACTCTTCCGTGTGTGCCGCCCCGGCGGAGCCCGTGTGTGCGGCCAACTCAGGACATCCGGCGGCCGGGTTGACCGTCCGCCGCGGACCTGTGCGGAAGCAGACCGGATTTCCGGCTCGGCCAGACGGATCTCCTGAGTTGGCCACAATCGGCGACGGATGTGGTCGTGCGGCTTTCCAGGTCAGGTCACGGGCTCAATGCGGCCGGCAGCTAACGCGCCCGGCCGGGCGGCCGACAGTGAGGCGTAACGGTTGCTGGAACCGTTCTGAACCCGGGGTGGACACCATGATCGTTGTGACGCGGCTGAACAACAGCCAGTTCGCGATCAACCCGGACCTGATCGAGCGCATCCACGCGAGCCCCGACACGACCCTGGTCATGGTCGACGGCGCCAAGTTCATCGTCACGGAGACCCTCGACGACGTCATCGAGAAGATCGCCCGGTTCCGGGCCCATGTGATCTCGCTGGCCTACCTGACGCCGGATGCCGACTACCGGCCGGGCATCCGTTCGCTCGAAATCGTCGAGGGGCCGCACGCGATCGAGGAAATCATCGAACCGGGCAGCACGGTTCCCGCCCGCCCGCGGAGGCTCTGATGGATCCGGCAACTCTGGTCGGCATCGCCATCGCCTTCGGCTCACTCTTCGCCATGATCACCCTCGAGGGCAGCAGCCTGCACTCGATCCTTCTGCCGGCACCGATGATTCTCGTGTTCGGCGCCACCATCGCGGTCGGCATCGCCGGCGGCACGATCAGGGACGCGATCTCCGCGTTCAAAGCCGTGCCCGCCGCCTTCATCGGCAAGACCACCCCGCCGCAGCAGGTCATCGACCAGGTCGTCGGCTTGGCCGAGAAGGCGCGCAGTTCCGGTCTGCTCGCCCTCGAGCAGGAGGCTGATAACGTCGCCGACCCGTTCCTGCGTGGCGCCCTGCAGAACATCGCCGACGGCACCGACGGCGATGAACTGCGCATCCTGCTGGAAGACGAGCTCGCGACCGCCACCAAGGAGAGCCGCAACGCTGCCAAGTTCTTCACCAGCCTCGGCGGCTACGCGCCCACGGTCGGCATCATCGGAACCGTCGTCTCGCTCACGCACGTGCTCGAGAACCTCGACACCCCGTCCACCCTCGGCCCGATGATCGCGGCCGCGTTCGTCGCGACCCTGTGGGGCCTGCTCACGGCCAACTTCCTCTGGCTGCCGATCGGCAGCCGGCTCAAGCGCCTCAGCGACATCGAAGTCGAACGGATGACCCTGCTCCTGGAGGGTGCGCTGGCCGTGCAGGCAGGCAGCCAGCCTCGGCTCCTCGGCGAGAGACTGCGCGCCATGGTGCCCGCGCCGGCCTCCGCCAGGGCAGGCAAACCGGGCAAACCGGGCAAACCCGGCAAGGGCCCCAAGGCGGACAAAGTGGACACGTCCCTGCCGAAGGCCGCATGAGCGGGCACGGACGCGGGCACGGCCGCAGGCGGGGCCTCGAGGAGGAGCACGTCGAGCACGTCGACGAGCGGTGGATGGCGTCGTACATGGACATGGTCACCGTGCTGATGTGCATGTTCATCGTGCTGTTCGCGATGTCTTCCGTCGACCAGGAGAAGTTCCTGCAGCTGAAGAACTCGCTCGCGACCGGGTTCGGGGCCACCGACGTCGGCAAGGTCGACACGGCCAAGGGCGTGGTCGTGACCAAGGACAAGGTCGCCCAGTCCGAGGTGACCGGGTTCACCGACATCGACCTCGCGGCGGCAGAGGTCACGGACCTCACCGCGGTGAAGGACGCCCTGCAGGCCGCAGTGGATGCCCAGGGCGTGGCCCAGCAGGTGCAGTTCACCATTGACGACCGCGGCCTGGTCATCGGGCTGATCGGCTCCGAGGCGTTTTTCGAACCCAACCTCGCCAACCTGAGCCGCCAGGCCGTGCAGGTCCTCGACGCCGTGGCGCCGATCCTCTCCGCCAACACCCGCGAGGTGAAAGTGGAGGGCCACGCCGACCGGCACGGCGTCACCACCAACTACCCCACCGACTGGGAGCTGTCCGCCGGCCGGGCGACCGCCGTACTCCGCCGCCTGGTCGAGTTCGGCGGCGTGGGTCAGGAACGGATCTCCGCCGTCGGCTACGGCTCGGCCCGGCCGGTCGCGGAGGGAGCCGATCTGGCGGCCCAGGCGCAGAACCGACGGGTCGACGTGGTGCTCCTCTCCAGCCAGCCGGAGGCGGTGCGCACGCTGATCCCCGACATCGTCTCGGGTTTCACCGCCGCCGGCACGGAACCTGCTGAAGACACGGGAACCACGGAAACCGTGGACACCACGGAAAAGACGAAAACCACGAAGACCGCGGGAACCGAAGTCGACAAAGACGCGGAAAAAGCACACTGAGCTGCTAACCATCCGTTTGCCCTGACCGATAGTCCTCACCGTGACGGTCCAGGAACAAGCAGTGATTGGTGTGCCCGCTTCGGCGAAGCGCACGGTCGAGGTGTACGACTTTCGTCGCCCGACAACGCTCGCACGCGAGCACTCCCGGGTGCTCGAACTCGCCTTCGAAACCTTCGCGCGCCAGTGGGGCACCCAGCTCACCGCCAAGGTGCGCGTCATGTCCCAGGTGAAATGCGACCACGTGCTCATGCGCACCTACGACGAATACGCGTCGTCGCTGCCTGCCACGACCGCCATGGTGCTCTGCCCGGTGAGTGGCATCCCCGCGAAAGCCGTCGTGCAGTTCCCGACCTCCGCGGCCCTGTCCTGGGTGAGCCACATGCTGGGCGGAACCGCGGTCACCATGCCGCCGGAACGGGCGTTCACCCAGATCGAGCTGGCCCTGGTGCGCCGGCTCATGGACGACGCCCTCGAGGACCTGCGTTACTCGCTGGGTTCCCTGCTCGTGCACACGATCACCGTCGGCGGCATCCAGTACAACTCCCAGTTCGCCCAGGCCGCGGCCACCGCCGACCTGATGATCGTCGCCAGCTTCACGATGCGCATCGGCGACGCGTCCTGCGCCGCCACGGTCGCCCTTCCGGCGGAGGCACTGTTGCCTCAACTCGTCGAGTCGGCTCCGGAGGCCGGAAGTGCCGACCCGGCCGACCTGCTGCGCGCCCAGCTGGCCCAGGTTCCGGTGGATGTCTCCTTGCAGCTGACGCCCGCGCTGGTTCTGCCCAGCGTCGTGCTGGGTCTCGCCGTGAATGATGTGCTGCCCCTTCCGCACCCCCAGCACCGCCCGCTCGACGTGGTCGTCGACGGCCACACGCTCGCCCGCGCCGCCGTCGGTTCCAACGGCTCCCGACTGGCCTGCATCGTCATCGACACCGAGGAGTCCACCCCATGACCGTCATCCCCATCGCCGTGCAGACGGCGGCCGTCGAGGCCCTGCTGGACGTGCTCCCCACCGTGACGCGGCTCCGGGCCGAGCCCTGCTCCGGTGCCGCTCTCGCCGGCCGGCTCGGCACCGCCGCGGTCGCCTCCTTCGTCGGCGTCACCTCCGCGGATCTCGCCGTCGTGCTTGCGGACCCGGCCGCGCTCGACTCCGCGTCCGGCCTCGATTCCTCGCTGATCTCCCGTCAGGACGTGCTGCGCCCGGCGTTGGAGAGCGCGTCCGGCGTCTTCGGGATCGGGGTCCTGGGGGACACCCGGTCCGACGACGCCACGGCCCTGTTCGCGGATCCCGCCACCAGCGTCTTCGAGCTGTCCGGCGACGGCCAGATCACCGGCTGGTTCGCCGTGCGGCTGCGTGACAACGGCGTCTCCAACGGTGCGGCCAGGTCCAGCCAGTCCGTGTCCGGCAAGCTCGGCCGGATCAACAGCGTGCAGATGTCGTTGACCGTGGAAATCGGGCGTACCCGCATGTCGGTGCGCGACGTGCTCTCGCTCGAACCGGGGGCCGTCATCGAACTCGACCGGTCCGCCGGGGCTCCCGCGGACATCCTGCTCAACGGCCGGCTGATCGCGCACGGCGAGATCGTGGTCGTCGACCAGGACTACGCGGTGCGGATCACCCAGATCCTCGATGTGGCCGAGAGCCTGACCTAGGTGGACACCATCCTGGTCGCGCTCCGGGTGGCGCTGTCCCTGGTCGCCGTGCTGGGGCTGCTCTGGGTGCTCCAGCGCAAGCTGACGAAGGGCTCCCTCGGTGGCCGCATCCCGAACCTGGTCACCGTGGTGGGCCGGCAGGGCGTCGGCCAGAAGGCATCCGTCGTCGTCGTCGACATCGAGGGCCGCCGGTTCGTGCTCGGCGTGACCGAGCAGTCGGTCAGCGTGCTGCACGACGGTCAGGCGCCGACGGATGCCGCGGCGCCCCTCCCGGCGCCCCTCACCGCCGCCCTCGCCGCCACCCTTCCCGGACGCCGCGCGCACCACGCCGCGGCCGACTTCGCCCGCGAGCTCGACCAGGCGACGCACGCCGCGCACGACGGCGCCACTCACGACGGCGCCACTCACGACGGCGAGGAACTCACGCCGCCGCTCATCCTCCGGCCGCGCCGGGACCGCGCCATTCCGGGCCGGATCGGCGGGTCGATCTTGTCTCCCGCCACCTGGCAGCAGACCGCTGCCGCCCTCCGGCAGGGCCGGTGACACTCGCGGCCGTGCGCACGGATCGAAGCCGGGACATCGCCCGGTACCTGATGATGGCGGCCCTCGTGCTCGTGATCGTCGCGGCGTTCGTGCTGCTCGTGGCGCCGGCGGGCCATGCCGCCCCGACGGATCCGGTCACGCCGACCGACCCGGTCACCCCCACGGAACCGGGCGGCGGCGGGCTCAACGTGCAGATCAACGGCCCGAACGGCGAACCGTCCTCGGCGATCGTGACCCTGATCGGGATCACCCTGCTGTCGGTCGCGCCGGCCCTGCTGCTGATGATGACCAGCTTCACGAAGATCTTCGTCGTGCTCGCGATGACCCGCAACGCGCTCGCACTGCCGTCGATCCCGCCGAACCAGGTGCTGGCCGGCCTGGCCCTGTTCCTGTCGCTGTTCATCATGTCGCCCATCCTCACCGACATCAACGACGGCGCCCTGCAGCCGTACCTGAACGGCACCATGTCCTTCGACGACGCCGTCACACTCGGCTCGAAGCCGCTGCGCACGTTCATGCTCGCGCACACCCGGGAGGAGGACCTCGCCCTGATGACCCGGGCCGCCGATCAGCCGAACCCGGAGACCCGCGAGGCCGTGTCGCTGCTCACGCTGATCCCGGCGTTCATGATCTCCGAGCTGCGTGCCGCGTTCATCATCGGGTTCGTCATCTTCGTGCCGTTCCTGGTGATCGACCTCGTCGTGTCCGCGGCGCTGATGTCGATGGGCATGATGATGCTGCCGCCGGTGATGATCTCGCTGCCGTTCAAGATCCTCCTGTTCGTGCTCGTCGACGGCTGGGGTCTGATCATCACGACCCTCGTCTCCAGTTACCGGGGTGGCTGATGGATACCAACGCCGTCCTCGACATCGGACTGCAGGGCATCCTGATCGCCGGCAAACTGTCCGCGCCGATCCTGATCACCGCCCTGGTCGTCGGTTTCGCCATTTCCCTGCTGCAGTCGATCACCCAGATCCAGGAGGTGACGCTGTCGTTCGTGCCCAAGGCCATCGCCGTGGCTGTGGCGCTGATCATCTCCGGGCACTGGATGATCTCCGAGATGGTGTCCTTCACGGAGATGCTCTTCGCCAAGATCCCCGGCCTCATCGGTGGCGGCTGATGAACATCACCCTTGACTTCGCCTGGATCGAAGCCACCATGCTCGCGGGCGTGCGGATGGTGGCGTTCCTCGTCGTGGCGCCGCCGTTCTCCTACAACGCGTTCCCCCTGCGGATCAAGGGCATGCTCGCCCTCGGCCTGGCCCTGGCGGTTTCGCCACGGGTCACGCCGGGCTGGGTCTCGCCCGACACCGGCGGTTTCTTCGCCGCCCTGCTCCTCGAGATCGTGGTCGGCGGCGTGCTCGGCTTCTTCGTGCTCGTGGTCTTCTCCGCCATCCAGTCCGCCGGCAACCTGATCGACATGTTCGGCGGCTTCCAGCTCGCTCAGGGCTTCGACCCGCAGGCCATGGTCAACGGTGCCCAGTTCACGCGGCTGTACCAGATGACCGCACTGGCGCTCCTATTCGCCTCGGGCGGCTACCAGCTGATCCTTGGCGGCATCATGCGTACGTTCGCGGCCCTGCCGATCGGGGGCGGCATCGACCTCGCGGTGCCGATGCAGACCATCACAGTCGCGGTCGGCCAAATGCTGCTCTCCGCCGTGCAGATCGCCGGACCGCTAATCGTCGTCCTGTTCCTCGCCGACGTCGGCCTCGGCCTGCTCACCCGGGTGGCCCCGGCCCTCAACGCGTTCGCGCTCGGGTTCCCGCTCAAGATTTTGATCACGTTCACGCTGGGCGCCGCCGGGTTCGTGGCCCTGCCGCGCATCGTCGCGTCGCTGACCGACGACGCCGTCGCCACCATGCTGGGGGTGAGATAGCTGTCCGACTCCGGTGAGAAGACCGAACAAGCCACCGACAAACGGATGCGCGAGGTGCGGTCCAAGGGCCAGCTCTCCAAGTCCCAGGACCTGACCGCGTGGATCGGCATCGGCGCGGCCGCCGCCATGACCCCCGTCACCATCGGTCTGGCCGCGGACGCCGGAACCGACCAGATGATCCGTATTCGCAGCCTGGTCGCCAACCCGCAGCCGGACCTCGCCGTGCAGATGCTGGTGGACTCGCTGGCCTCGATGGGAACCATCCTCACCCCGATGCTCGCGACGGTCTTCGTCGTCGTCCTCGTGGGCGCTGTGGCGCAGGGCGGCGTGCACTTCAAGAAGGTCGCCGGAAAATACGAGCAGTTCAACTTGGTGACCGGCCTCGGCCGCACCTTCGGCGGCCAGGCCGTCTGGCAGGGCGTCACGGCGCTGCTCAAGACTATCGCCGTGGGTCTCGTGCTGGTGCTCGTGGTGCAGGGTCTCGCGCCCATCCTGATGACGGCCGGGGGACTGCCCGTCTCCGTGCTGATCGGAGCGGCCAGTGACGGCGCGACCGCTCTCGTGCAGTCGGCTGTCATCGCCGGCCTGGTACTCGCCGCCGCGGATGTGTTCGTCGTGATGAAGCGCAACCGCAAGCGCACCCGCATGACGAAGAAGGAAGTCACTGATGAGAACAAGAGTTCCGAGGGTGACCCGATGGTGAAGTCGCAGCGCCGGGCCCGGCAGCTCGCCATGAGTCGCAACCGCATGATCGCCGCCGTCGCCACGTCCGACGTCGTGCTGGTCAACCCCACCCACTTCGCCGTCGCCCTCCGCTACGAGCCGGGCAAGTCCGCCCCCCGGGTCGTGGCCACGGGAGCGGGAGTGATCGCGGCGCGCATCCGGGAACAGGCGGAGACCGACCGGGTCCCCATCGTGCGGGACATCCCGCTCACCCGTGCCCTGCACAGCGCCTGCCAGCTGGGTGACGAGATCCCGGTGGAGCTCTACAACGCCGTCGCGCAGGTGCTCGCCTTCGTGCTCGCGCTGAAGTCTCGCGGCTCTGGAGCCGGCGAACGCACCGGCCGCGGTTCCCGCGCGCACACCCTCAACGATCGTGTCCTGACGGCCGGAGGCCACCGATGAACAGCAATCTCGCCAAACTCGCGGTGCCGGTCGGGGTTGTCGGTATCATCCTGCTGCTCGTCGTGCCGGTGCCCGCCGTGCTGCTCGACGTGCTGATCATCGTCAACATCCTCCTGGCGCTGGTCACACTGCTGACCACGATGTTTGTCAAAAAGCCCCTCGATTTCTCCGTTTTCCCGTCGCTGTTGCTCGTCGCCACCCTGTTCCGGCTGGGCCTGAACGTGGCCTCGACCCGGCTCGTGCTCAGCGACGGCTACGCCGGGCAGGTGATTGCCGCGTTCGGCGACGTCGCCGTGGGCGGGTCGCTCATCATCGGCGCTGTGATCTTCCTGATCCTCGTCGTGATCCAATTCGTGGTGGTCACCAAGGGTGCCGAACGCGTCGCCGAAGTCGGTGCGCGGTTCACCCTCGACGCCATGCCCGGCAAACAGATGGCCATCGACGCCGACCTGAATGCCGGCCTGATCACCGACGTGCAGGCCAGGGAACGCCGGGCCGAGGTCTCCGCCGAGGCGGACTTTTACGGTGCCATGGACGGCGCGTCGAAATTCGTCAAGGGTGACGCGATCGCCGGCATCGTCATCATCATCATCAACCTGGTCGGCGGCATCGCGATCGGCATGATTTCGCTCGGACTGTCCGTCACCGAGGCCATGAGCACCTACTCCCTGCTCACCATCGGCGACGGCCTCGTGACGCAGATCCCGGCCCTGCTGATGGCGGTCTCGACCGGCATGATCGTGACCCGCTCCAACGCGGAGTCCGACATCGGCGAGGCAGCCTCCGGCCAGCTCACCCAGTCCCGCAACGCACTGATGATCGCGGGCTGCGCGGCCCTCCTGATGGCCCTGATCCCGGGCATGCCGATCATCCCGTTCGTGGTGATCGGGCTGGGTCTGATCCTCTTCGCCCGCCGGATCAAGGCAGGGGAGAGCCGCGACCAGGCGGGCCGGGATGCCGGTGTCGCCGCCGAGGCGATGGCGCCCCGCTCCGACACGCCAGAAGACCTGATCGAAACCATGCGGGTGCACGCCCTGGAGATCCTGCTGGCCCCTGACCTCGTCGACCTTGTCTCCGGAGCCCAGGACGACCTCCTGGCTCGCGTGCGTGCCCTGCGCCGCAAGGTTGCCATCGACCTCGGCGTGGTGGTGCCGCCCGTGCGCACCCGCGACAGCATGGACCTGCCCTCCTCCACCTATTCGATCCGGATCGCCGGCGTGGAGGCCGGCCGCGGGGTCGCCCCGGCCGGCAAGGTGCTCGCCCTCGGCGACGCCCTCGACTCGTTGCCGGGCCAGGCCACGGTGGAGCCCGTGTTCGGCCTCACCGGCAAGTGGGTGCCCAGCGAGATGCGGCACAGCGCGGAGATGACCGGGGCCACGGTCATCGACCGGGTGTCGGTGCTCATCACCCACCTGTCCTCGATCATCACCGGCAACGCGGCGAGGCTCCTCACCCGCGAGGACGTGCGGGTGCTCACCGAGGGGGTGCGGCTGGTCAATCCGTCCGCCGTGGAGGATCTGATCCCCGGGCTGCTCTCCCTCGCCGAGGTGCAGCGCGTGCTGCAGGGTCTGCTCGCGGAGCAGATCCCGATCAACGACCTGCCCCGCATCTACGAGTCCCTCTCCCTGCGCGCCAAGGTGTCGAATGACCCGGAGGGCCTGATCGAGACGGCCCGTCAGGCGCTGGGCCCGGCTCTCACAGCGCAGTATCTCGACGACGGGCTGCTCCGAGTGATCATGATCGAGCCCGCCTTGGAGCAGTCCATGCTCGAGGGGATGCGTCCCTCCGACCAGGGCACCCAGATCATGTTGGAGCCGAACCGGGTCGACGCCATTCTCGGGTCGCTGAAGGAGGCGCTGGGCAAAGTGGAAGCGGCCGGACTCTCCGCGGTGCTGGTCTGCGCGCCGGCGCTGCGCCCGGCCATCCGTCGACTGGTGTCGGCGCAGTCCGGCGGTATCTCCGTGCTGTCCTATCAAGAGGTCACCTCGGCGAACGTGGCCATCGAAACGGTGGGAGTGGTACGTGGAACCGAGTCGATTTCAGCTTGAGGGTTCATCCCTCCAGGAGCTCAAGGCACGCATCCTCGCCGAGCACGGGGCGGATGCGCGCATCGTGGCCGCCGAACGGGTCACCGTCGGCGGCATCAAGGGCTTCTTCGCCCGCCGGCACATCGAGGTCACGGTCGAGGTGCCGGAGCGGCGACGGCGCGCGGCGCACTCCCGGCTCGACGTGCAGGCCCGGCTCGGCATCGCCGCGCTTCTCGACGATGCCGACGCGGCGGAAGCGGGCCTTCACCGCGCCGCGGCACCCGTCTCCTCCCCGCCCCTGTCGACCGCGACGGACGGCTTCGCCCGCCTGATGGACGAACTCACCTTCGCCACCCAGGAACCCCACCCGCCGGTGCTGCCCACTCCCGCGCCGCCCGCCCCCGACCCGGCGGCCGCCCAGGGGGGCGGCAGGCGCAGGGACGCCCGGCTGAGAGAGAGCGAGCAGGCGGCCGCCGAAGCGGCGGTGCCGCGGCCGCTCCCAGGTGTCGGAAACCTCGTTCTCGTCGTCGGGTGGCAGGATGCCGCGGTGCGGATTGCGCGGGAGCTGGCCGTGGCGCATGGTTCGGCTGAGGTCCTCGTGGCCGGCGCGATCGACGTCGGAGCGCCTGCCGCGGCCGGGCTCGCGCGCATCCTCGACCGGCGCACGGCGCTGGAGGCACGGGCCAGGGGAGTCAAGCTCGGACAGACCGGAATTCTGGCCTTCGGTCTGGGTGCCGACCCGGCCACGGCGGACATCTACGCCGCATTGGTGGCCGCGCTCGGTGCCGAGCAGGTCTGGCTGGTCGTCGATGCCGGCCGCAAGCCCGCAGACACCGCCCGGTGGACGGCCGAGGTTGCCCAGAGCGTGCACGTCGACGCGATCGCGGTGACGGGCTATGGCGACACCGTCTCGCCTGAGACCGTCGATGAGCTGCAGATCCCGATCGGCTGGGTCGACGGCGCCCCGGCCGAGGCCAGCACCGTGGCCGGAATGCGGCGACGGCTCGCGGGCCGGCCCGACCGGTCAAGCTAGGCTGGACGAGTGCTGGTTCTAACACGCAAACAGGGGGAGAAGATCCTCATCGGTGACGACATCGTCATCACCGTTCTCGACGTGCGCGGTGACAGCATCCGGATCGGCGTCGACGCTCCCCGGGGCGTGCGCATCCAGCGGGACGAGGTGCTCCGCGCCGTGACCGAGGCGAACATCGCGGCGAGTCTCGCGGGTCAGGGCGACGACGACGCCGAGGCCCGCCNGTCAGGGCGACGACGACGCCGAGGCCCGCCTCAAGGCCACCCTCGCCCTCCTTCCCACCGCCCCGCCCGCCGAGTAGCGCGCCGCGCCCCGCCGCGCCCCGCCGCGCCCCGCAGCCCCCGCCGCCGCCCCCGTCCCGGTGGTCGAGCCTGTCAAGACCCGGTGCCAGAGCCACGCCCTACAGCCCCACCGCCTTGCTCGGCAGTGCGATCAGTGTCTGCTCCGGATCGTTCTCCACCGGTGGCCGCAGCCAGTATTGCGTTCTCGTGCGGGTGATCTTCCAGTGCTGGTTGTGCAGCAGCAGATGGTGCGGGTGGCAGAGCAGCACTCCGTCGGCGAGGTTGGTGTCTCCACTGTCTGTGAGCCATTCGTTGATGTGGTGGGCTTCGCTCCAGGCCGGTGATCGGTCGCAGCCGACCCAGAGGCATCCACTATCGCGCACTCCCATCGCGGCGCGCTGTGCCTCCGTGAAGAGTCGTTCGTCACGGCCGACGTCGATGATCTGGCCGATGTCGTCGAATTTGATGCCGCGGGTGCCGGTGTCGCAGAGCAACCGGTCGATGGTTTCCTGCGAGATCGGGATCGGGTTGCCCTCGATCTGCCCGTGAGCGGCGGGTTCGGCGGGACCCGGCTCGCCGGTCTCAGCCGTGAGCGCTTTCTCGGTCACGATCACGCGCACCGCCGGGCGGCGTCCGCCGAAGACCCGGCCGGGGTCGGCTTCGCCGGCGATCGTGAGCAGCTGCACGAGGGAGTCCGCGTTGATCTGCTCGGTGCTGCGCGGGTCGTCCTGCATTTTCTTTGCCCAGGCGGCGCGTTCCGGGTCGACGAAGCGCACTCCGCCGCGGCGGGGTCCGGTGATGGAGTCGAAGGTGGAGAGCACGAACTCGCCGTCTTCGGGGGCGAAGAGCCCGTTCAGGCGCACGTTGCCATTGCTCAGCCGGTAGACCTTCAGGTAGCGGTCGTCGTGGGCCTGCTTCTCCCGGGCGGCGATGCCGGCCTCATCGAGGTGGTCGCGCATCCGGCGGGCCCGTTTGAAGACCTCGTCGGCATTCAACGTTGACGCCTCGGTGAGGAGCGCCGCGAGGGCCACCCGGAGCTTCTCCGCGGTAACTGCCGCGTCGATCTGGCCGAGCCCGGCCCGGATCGACTCGGCCGCGTCAACCGAGAGCGTGCCGGCGGTCACGGCCCGGGCGATCGGCGCCTGCCAGGGCACCCTCGCGGCGAACGCCGCGACGTCGACAGCATCGGCGTCGGCGTCGGGCGTCGAGAGCGTCGAGAGTGCCTCTTCGACCAGCTTGTCGGCCGCCTCGGTGTCGGCCATCATCGTGCCGACCGCGACCAGCTTGTAGGCGTCACCTGTGGATGAGCCGGTCCAGTTCTGGATCAGGGCCTCGGGCGAGAGGAACCCCTGCTGCGCGGCCAGCCCCGAGTGGCCGAGTTCCGGGCGGGAACGTTCGGCGATGGTTGCGGCCATCAACGCGGCATAGGTGTCGAGCAGACGGCGCGCGCAGGCGATCCGCTTCTGGCCGGCCAAAGCCTCGGCGTCGGGAAGAGCCGCGAGGTCGGCGCTCGAGGAGCCCAGCAGGGCGACAGCGTCGGCCGCCCGCCTGAGGTCATCCGCGAGGTTCGTCATGTTATGAGGATACCTTAAGGAGCACACGTAGTCGAGTGTCACTCACCTTTTGTGGATGCGAGTTCCGTATCTTTGTTCGACCGCACGGCTGTTTGGCCGCGCGGCGCCACCGATGATCGTTTGCAGCGTCAGCGGTGAGCCTGCTTCCAGACCCTGCGCCACGAAAGCCGAAGGCGGCCTCCCGGGGATGAGCCCCGGCGAGACCGCCACCAACCGACAAGCGCTCAAGCGCTCAAGCGCGCCAGCACCTGAGTCCCTACGCGCCTACGAGCCCACGCGATCCAGGCGCGCCACGCCGATCTTCGAGTCGGCCATGCCGTAGAACACGAACAGCTGCCCCGCGATCTCCTCGATCGCGGTCGGAAACACCACGTTCGGCACGATGCCGCTGATCTCATCGGGCGTCTCCGCCTTGAGCAGCGGCTCCGACGTGCGCTTCAGCACGATGGTCGGGTCGTCCGCGTCGAGAATCATCGCTCCGGCCGAGTAGTTCACCTTCTGCTGCTGCGAGAACGCGCCGTCGATGGTTCCGGTGACGCCGTGGTGCATCAGCAGCCAGCCCTCCGGCACCCGCAACGGGGCAGGGCCGCCGCCGATCTTCAGCTCTTCGAACGCGAACTCCGGCCCGGCCAGGAAACGGTGGCCGCTCCAGAAGGTGAGCTTCGTGATGTCGGCGAGCACATCCGCGACCGGCAGATAGCTGATCCAGATGCTCTGCCGGGTGTCGGTGACGCCGGCGGGAACACGGATGCCCTCACCCGGCTTGACCTCGCCCAGATCCCACATCGGGCGGTGCAGCACGGCGAAGCACTCGACTCCATGCGGGCCGGCGACCGGCTCCGGGAAGAACACGGTGTCCTTGTTGTGGAACAGGTTCAGGTCCATGTCCAGCGTGTCGTCGAAGGCGAACAGCGCCGGACCGAGCCGGCGCCACTCGCGCAGGTCCGAGGACACGGCAACGGCCGTGCGCGGGCCGAGGGGGCCGTAGGCGACGTAGGTCATCACGTGTAGGCCGAGCCGGGGAACGAAGGTGATCCTGGGATCTTCCACTCCGGCGTTGTTCGCGCCGCGCTCCCAGCCGCGGTCCGGTGCAAGAACGACACCCTCGCGTTCGACGCCCGTGGGCACGCCGTCGGTGATGATGACCTTTGCGAGTCCGACGCGGGAGACGTTTCCGGTGGCGACCAGTCGGGGGAGCAGATACAGAGTTCCGTCGGCAGAGTGCCCCGTGCCGGGGTTCAGCACCCCCTCAGCCTCGAGGTCGTTGCCCGCTTCGGGCGTCATGATGACGCCCATTCGGGTCAGGGTGTAGGGGAATTCAGTGGGGTTGGGCATTTCTAACCTTTCACGCCGGAGCCGATATTGTTCGACACGAAGTGCCGTTGGAAGAGGATGAACAGGATCACAGCAGGGGCGGCCAGGACGCAGGCCCCGGCGAGAACCGCCCCGAACGGGTTCGCCGCTGTGGCGGCGATATTGCTGAGGTAGTTGGCGAGTGACACGGCGAGAGGCTGGAGGGACGCTTCCTTGGTGATCAGGAACGGCCAGAGGAATTCGTTCCACGGTCCGATGAAGGTCAGCAGCACGACGGTCAGCAGGGCCGGCCGCACCAGAGGCAGGGCGATCCGCCGCAGGATCCGCAGTTCGCCGGCGCCGTCGATGCGGGCGGCATCGAACAGATCCTTCGGAATCTGCAGGAAGTACTGCCGGAAGATGATCACGGCCGTCGAGTTGATGGCGAACGGCAGGATCATGCCCAGATAGTTGTCGGCCAGTCCGTAGTCCCGGGCGATCATCACGTAGAGCGGGATCATCAGCAGCTGGAACGGCACGACCTGCACGAGCAGTGCGAGAGCGAAGGTGACACCGCGTCCGCGCCACTGCAGCTGGGCGAGGGCGTAGCCCACCAGAACACCAAAAACCACGGTGCAGAGAATGACGCCACCCGTGAAGATCCCCGAGTTGAGCAGCCCCTGCAGCAGGTTAATCCGGCTGTTGATGTCACCGTAGTTGTCGAGCGTCAGGTTGGCGGGGTTCGGGAACGCGCCGGTGACAGTCGGGTCCGGTTCCTTCTGAAGCGAGCCGATGACCATGTAGTAGAAGGGGAACAGGAACACAAGCGCCCCGACCGTGAGCACCACACCCCGCAGGATGTTCTGCCCGCGGCTCATGATTCGTCACCGCCTGCAAGCTTGCGCTGGATGAACGCGAGGATGAGAACTCCGATCACGAGGATGACGCCGATCGCGGCCGCCGTGTCGGGCGACCCCTGTTCGATCCCGCGCTGGTACATCATCAGCACGGGTGACGAGGATGCCCCGTTCGGGCCGCCGCCGCCGGTGAGCAGGTACGGCTCCGTGAAGAGGTTGGCGCCGGTGACCGTCGAGAGCAGCAGCACGAGCACAGTCGCCGGGCGTACGCCCGGCACGGTGACCGAGAAGAAACTTCGGATCCTGCCCGCGCCATCCGTTGAAGCAGCCTCGTACAGTTCCTCCGACACGTTCTGCAGGGCGGCCAGGTAGAGCAGAATGAAGAATCCGAGGCCCTTCCAGGTCACGAAGATCGCGATGGTGGGCATGGCCCAGTCCTCGTTGATCAGCCACGCCGGATCGGGCGCGAGCGGCCCGAGAATCTGGTTCACGAGGCCGTTGCCGCTGAACAGGAAGATCCAGACGCCGACGACGGCGACGCTCGCGGTCACATAGGGCACGTAGTAGGCAACGCGCAGGAAGGTGCGGAACCGCACGGCCTTGTTCAGGGCGGTGGCGAGCATGAGCGAGAGGATGACCGTCAACGGCACGTTGATCAGCAGGAAGACTCCCACGTTGCCGAAGGAACGGATGATGGCCGGGTCGGCCAGCACTTCCCGAAAATTGTCCAGGCCGACGAATGGCCGGTCCACATCGGCGCCGGGTGCTGCGAAGAAGTAGTCGTGAAACGACATCCAGAAGGCGAAGACCAGCGGGTAGGCGAAGACGGCCAGAACGAAGATGAGGTAGGGGGCGCTGAGCAGGAGCCCGAATGGGTTCTTGCCCAGAAGGGGGTGTTTGCGCCGGCGGGGGCCCCCGCCGGGAGGAGTTGTGCTCCTCCCGGCGACGGTCCGACTCGCGGTTGACTGGGACATCCGTTACGGCTTGGAGATCAGGGTTTTGATCTTCTCGGCGGCGGAGTCGAGGGCGGCGGGGATCTCACCCTCGCCGGTGATGACCGACTTCGTGTACGCGTCGCGGAAGGCCTGCCAGGCGGCGACCGAGCTGGAGACGTTGGGAACCTCGACCATGCGGGATGCCTGGTCGCCGAACTGCTCGTAGGCCGGGTTGGCCGCGAAGTACTCCGGATACACCGTTGGGAGGTCCTCGCGGAGCGGCATCTGGCCGGTCAGCTCGAGAAGCTGTCCGTCCTGGTCCTCGCTGGTGGCGAATTTCAGCACATCCCAGGCGGTGGCCTGGTTCTCGCAGGCCGTGAACATTCCGACGTTCTTCGCGTCACTGAACGTGTAGGTTTCCTCGGCCGGAGTGCCCTCGCTGGTGGGAACGGGAACCGCACCCCAGTTCACGGCGTCCTTGTACACCGACACGGCCCACGGTCCGACGATGGACATCGCGGCCTGGCCATCGGCGAACGAGTCGCCCTGGTACTGCTCTTTGCCGGCGAGACCCTCGGCGTACAGGGTCTTCCAGAACTCCGCGACCTTCGCGCCGTCCTCGTCGTTGAAGGTGGCCTCACCGTCTTCGATCAACTGCGTGCCACCGGTTTCGGCGGCGTAGAGCGGGTAGAAGTCGAACCAGCTCTGGAAGAACTGGCTGGTCGGGGCCGGGTAGATGGCGTTCGGCGCGGCGCCGCTCTCGACGAGGGTGCGCGAGGTGGCGAGGAATTCGTCGTAAGTGGCCAACTGGGGGTTCTCGGCGTCGAGTCCGGCGGCGGTGAACATGTCCTTGTTGTAGAAGATCATGACGGGGTTGGACTTCCACGGCATCTGGAAGTACTTCGCGTCGGCGCCCTGGTACTGCTCGGCCGTGTCGCCGCTGCGTGCCTCGATGTAGGCGGCGCCGTCCTCGAAGCTGGAGAGGTCGACGAGACCACCCTGCTTCTCGAACTGCGGCACCGCGACCGGGGCCGTGTTGAATACGAGGCAGGGGGCGTTGCCGGCCGTGATGGCGGCACCGATGACCTCCTCGCTGCTCTTACCGGCCGGGATTTCCTGCGCCTTCACCTTTTCGTCCGGGTTCTCGGCGTTCCAGGCCTCCACCATCTGCTTGCCCCAGGCGATCTCGGTTTCGTTGTTCGAGTACCAGATCGTGATCGGCCCGCGGTTGGTGGCCGCGTCACCCGTCGTCCCCCCGGACGCGCAAGCGCTTAGTGCCAAGGCCACTGTGGCGGATGCCGCCGTAACGGTGAGAATCCGCCTGGCCATTCCATTGCTGTGCATGTGGTGCTCCATTTCTCAAAACCCGCAGCAGCCTTGCTGCGGTAAACATGTGTCAGCGCTGTGGGTCAGCCGTGGGGCGGGGCGGTCGACCCGCGCACCACGAGCCGGGCCGCCGGGAGGTCCACGTCGTCCGCCGAGCCGTTCTCCATCAGGGCCAAAAGCGTGCTCGCCGCCGCGCGCCCCCACGCCATCGGCGCTGCGCTGACGGTGGTCAGGGGCGGGTACACGTAACGGCAGAAGTCGATGTCGTCGTAGCCCGTGATCGAGAGGTCGTCGGGGACCCGCACGCCCAGCTCGTGCGCCATGCCGAGACCGGCGATGGCCATCGGGTCGTTGGCATAGACGATCGCAGTCGGGGGCGTGTCCTGGGTCAGGAGGCGCCGAGTGGCATCTGACCCGGCGCCCACGGAGAAATCGGTCTCGACGGTCTGCCCCCCCGGCAGGCCCGCCTCGCGCAGGGCGGCGGCGAAGGCCGCGCGCCGGCGGCTGCCGTGCAGCAGCGTCGAGCTGCCCGCGACGTGCGCGATGCGGCGGTGGCCGAGGGTGGCGAGGTGAGCGACGGATGCCATCACACCAGGTGTGTCGTCCACGGTCACCGCAGGGAAGGGGCTGGGCCCGTCGGGGCGTCCGAGCGTGACCGCCGGCAGACCAAGCTCGGCGAGGAGCGGGATGCGCGGGTCGCCGTGGCGGAGGTCGCTGAGAAAGACCCCGTCGACGCGCCCGTCGGCCACGAGTGAGCGGTAGGTCTTCAACTCGGTCTCCTCGTCGGGAACGACGCTGAGCACGAGGGCGCGACCCTCCGGGGCAAGGATGCTCTCGACGCCCGCGATGAAGGAGGGGAAGAACGGGTCGGAGGCAAGCACGTCCGGGTTGCGGGCGATCACGAGGCCGAGCGCGTAGGACCGCTGCGTGGAGAGCGACCGGGCGCGGAGGGACGGCTTCCAGCCCAGCTCCTTGGCGACCTGAAGGATGCGCACCCGGGTCTCGGGGGCGACGCCGGGCCGGTTGTTGAGGGCGAAGGAGACGAGGCCCTTGCTGACGCCGGCCCGCTTGGCGACCACCTCGATGGTGACCTTTGGGGGGTTCGCGACCGACTTCGCGGCGGACTGAGCGGTGGGCTTCACGGTGGTGGTGGCACGAATATTCGCAGGCACGTTTCTGGGCCTCCTCATTGACAGCCGACCCAACCTGAACCGGTTTAGAAAGGCTATACCGGTTTAGTTCCCCCCGTCAAGGGGGCGGCTTCGATTACAGCCGGTCCGATTGAACCCAGGCCGGGGAAGGCCTAGATTGTGCTCAAATGGACTGGTTCGGGGCCGGAGAATACGAGATCGCGCGGCAGGTGCTGCAGCGCGGGGTGGCTGCCTGCTACCTGATCGCCTTCGTTTCGGCCGTCAACCAATTCCCCGCGCTGCTCGGCGACCATGGCCTGCTCCCGGTGGCCCGTTTTGTGGCCCGCGTGAGGTTCAGCGAGTCGCCGAGTATTTTCCACTGGCATTACTCCGACCGGATGCTGCGTTCCCTCGCCTGGTCCGGCGCCGCCGTGGCGGCCACGCTCGTGGCCGGCCTGCCGCAGTTCGGGCCGCCCTGGCTGCCGATGGTCGCTTTCCTCCTGCTCTTCGTGGGCTACCTGTCGATCGTCAACGTCGGCCAATCCTTCTACTCGTTCGGCTGGGAGAGTCTGCTGCTGGAGGCCGGTTTCGTGGTGGCCTTCCTCGGCTCCGAGCAGGTGGCCCCTCCGCTCTTCGTGATCCTGTTCTGCCGCTGGCTGCTCTTCCGGCTGGAATTCGGCGCCGGCCTGATTAAGATCCGCGGCGGCCGGGAGTGGCGAGACCTGACCGCCCTCTATTACCACCATGAAACGCAGCCGATGCCGAACCCGCTCAGTTGGTTCGCACACCACCTGCCCCCGTGGTTCCACCGCGGGGAGGTGATCGGCAACCACTTCGCGCAGTTGGTCGTGCCGTTCTTCCTCTTTGCGCCCCAGCCCGTCGCATCCGTCGCGGCCCTGATCGTAATCCTGAGCCAGTTCTGGCTGGTGCTCACCGGCAACTTCGCCTGGCTGAACTGGATCACCATCGTGCTGGCCTTCTCTGCCGTCGACGACGCCACGCTGCGTGCGGTGCTGCCGTGGCTGCCGGCCGGGGAGGCCGCACCGGATGGCCCGCTCTGGTTCGTGATCGTGGTCAGCCTGGCCACCGCCCTGCTCCTGGTGCTCAGCTACTGGCCGCTTCGCAACCTGGTCGCCCGCCGGCAACTGATGAATGCGAGCTTCAACCGGTACCACCTGGTGAACGCCTACGGTGCGTTCGGCACGGTCACCCGGCAGCGCCACGAGGTGGTCGTCGAGGGCAGCGACGCCGCCGACCCGACCGACGAGACGGGCTGGCGCGCCTACGAGTTCCGCGGCAAGCCCGGCGACCCCGAGCACCGGCCCCGCCAGTTCGCGCCGTACCACCTGCGCCTGGACTGGCTGATGTGGTTCCTGGCGCTCGGCGACCCGGGCACCCGCTGGTTCGAGATGTTCCTGGCCCGCCTCCTCGAGGGCGACCGACCCACGCTGCGGATGGTGCGGGTCAACCCGTTCCCGCAGGCCCCGCCCCGCTACGTGCGCGCCCGGGTCTACCGCTACCGCTACTCCACTCCGGACGAACGCCGAGAGACCCGAGAGTGGTGGGTGCGCTCGGAGGTCGGCCTGCTCGTGGCCCCCATCACCCTGGCCTGGAGGTCCCGTGCCTGACGTCGACGTGGTTGGAGCCGGGCCCAACGGGCCGGAGGCGGCGCTCGTCCTGGCCCGGACCGGGCTGAGCGTGCACGTCACCGAGCGGGAGAGCCGGCCCGGCGGCGCCCAGCGCACGGAGAAGCTGAGCATCGTCGACGGCATCCGGGAAGACGCCGGTTCCTTGGCTCTACCTCTGCTTGGCCTCCACCCCGCCGGGCCCGGCCGTGCGCGGCATGAACGGCAGGTAGGCC
This sequence comes from Cryobacterium sp. M23, assembly GCF_002929655.1. NCBI lineage: Bacteria > Bacillati > Actinomycetota > Actinomycetes > Micrococcales > Microbacteriaceae > Cryobacterium > Cryobacterium sp. M23. The sequence continues at coordinate 66,679 of NZ_PJJV01000078.1, read as the reverse complement.
GCCACCCTGGCCGCGCCCGTCTGGCTGCGATTCCACCGTCGTTTCGGCGGAGAGCCAGAACGAGGGGTGAATGTCCGAACCGCACCGCCCGGCTGCACGGGCGGTGATGTGGCACATCCTGCGACACGCGAGCTCGGCCGGGCCTGACCCACGACTGAGCCGGGACGCTGCTACTCGTCGTCGGGGCCCGGCGGCAGCACCTCGGGCGCCCGAAGCTTGTCGATCTCGCGGCGTTCGCGCTTGGTGGGACGGCCGGCGCCGCGGTCCCGCATCGGGAGGAGCGCCACCTCCTCGCGCGGGGGCGGCGGGGGAGTCTGGTCGACGAAGCACTCCGCCGCGACTGGCGCGCTGACCCGTTTGACCATGATCTTCGACACGACCAGGATGCGGTCGAAACCGCTGATGCGTACCCGCACCTCGTCGCCGATCCGCACGGTCTGCGCGGACTTGGCCCGCTCGCCGTTCACCTTGACGTGACCGGCTCGGCAGGCGGCCGTGGCCTGGGAACGGGTCTTGAACATCCGCACGGCCCAGGTCCAGCTGTCGACACGGGCGGTGGTCAGAGGCTCCATCCCTCGACTCTACGGCTCGCAGGCCCGAACGGCCCGCACCCTAGAAAGGCCCGAGCTTCACCCAGGCGATCAGCAGCATGGTCACCAGGAATCCGGTCAGGAAGTTGAGCCAGAGAAAACGCGTCCAGCCGGCGTTCGCGGTCTCGGACCGCTCGTCCGACACCGACCGGAACGGCCAGGCCGCCAGAATGTAGGGCACCGCGAGCACCGAGGCCAGCAGCCCGGGCCAGCCGGTCACAAGCATGAGCAGCCCGGCCAGGGCCCAGAATGCGATCGCGAGGCGCACGGTCCGCGCGGCGCCGAGCGCGGTCGCGATCGAGGCGATGCCGCCTTCCCGGTCGGGCACGACGTCCTGCACGGCGCCGAAAGCGTGGCTGGCCATGCCCCAGAGGAAGAACGCGGCGAGCAGGGCAACCAGGCCGGGCGTCGCGACGGCGCCGGCCACCACGAGACCGTAGACGGCGGGGCTGACGAAGTGGGTGCTCGAGGTGATCGAGTCCACGATCGGGCGCTCCTTGAACCTTAGTCCCGGAACGGAGTACGCGGCCACCGCGAACAGGCTCACGACCAGAATGAACCATGACCACGGATGCTCCGCGCCGGCCAAGACGAGCATCGCCACCAGCATGGGCACAGCCGTCACGATCCCGGAGACGAGCACCGTGCGGTGAAGGACCGGGTCCAGCATGGCTCCCTCGACGCCGCCCTTGCGCGGGTTGCGCAGGTCGGACTCGTAGTCGAAGACGTCGTTGATTCCGTACATCAGCAGGTTGTACGGAATGAGGAAGAAGAGGGTGCCCACCAGCAGCAGGGCGTCCACCCGGCCGGTCGTCACCACATACGCGGCGGCAAACGGGAACGCCGTGTTGATCCAGCTCAGCGGACGCGACGAGAGCAGCACCTGCCGGGTCTTCCAGAGCGGCGGGGTGCGAGTCTCAGTCATTCGGTTTTCTTTCCAGCAGGGCCCAGAGCGCGGGCAGCAGGAGCGCTGCCGCAACGGGATAGGCGAAGTCTTCGATCGGGGCCAGGCCGATCCGCAATCCGAAGATGCGGCTGGGATCGTAGTCGACCAGTCCGACCCCGATCATAATGCTGTCGAAAACGGCCGTGAGCACGAGCACGGTGGCCACGGCGATCCCGGCGGCACGGATCCTGTGCCGGGAGAGCCGGCCGCGGCGCACGGCCGCGAGGAACACAGCCGTGGCGAGCAGAAGGAAGACGGTGTTCAGGAGCAGGTAGGTCACCCGTCGCTCCCCTCGTCGACGCCGGCCCGTTCGGCCCGGGAGGCGAGCAGCAGGCGCGCCCCCTGCACGGCGTTCATGGTGAGGTAGCAGAGGAAGGTGAGGAAGAAGAACTCCTCCACGGGCAGCTCCGGGGCCAGCTGCAGACCGGTCATCAGGGTCGTCTCGCCCCGGTAGAAGATGCCCAGGCCGATTCCGAAGAGGTCCCAGACGAGGAAGTACACCAGTCCGGCGCCGAGCACGATGGCCGCTCGCACCGGGTTCCGCCAGAAGAACAGCCGGAAGCGACGGTCGAGCAGCACCATTGCCCCCAGGCTGAGAAGCAGGGTCAGCAGATACGCGAACGTCACAGCACTACCGGATTCACTGTGCTGCCGAAGTCACTGGGCTTCCGGCAGCGGCGCCCGCACGGAGTTCGGCAGCGGTTCCGGGAGCGGTCCCGTGCTCGTGTCCGAGTTGATCCGCTTGAGGAGAATTTCAGCGCTGATCAAGCACATCGGAAGTCCGATGCCCGGGATGGTGGTGCCGCCGGCGTAGAACAGACCGTCGACCTTCGCGGAGGCGTTGGAGCCGCGCAGGAATGCGCTCTGCCGCAGGGTGTGCGCCGGGCCGAGGGCCCCGCCGCGCCAGGAGTTGAGGTCGTCGGCGAAGTCGCCGGGTCCCACCGTGCGGCGCACCACGATCCGCTCCGCCAGGTCGGGAATGCCGGCCCAGTCGCTGAGCTGTCTGACGGTGTCATCCGCGATCTTCTCGATCGCGGCCGAGCCTTGGCCGTTGATCCCGCCGTGGCCGAGGCCCGGGTCGGCGGGGATCGGCACCAGCAGGAACATGTTCGTGTAGCCCTCAGGGGCGACTCCCGGGTCGGTGGCACTGGGCATACAGGCGTAGAAGGAGGCCGGCGAGGGCACGCTGGTCTTCTTGCCGAAGATACGGCCGAAGTTCTCGGCCCAGTCCCTGGTGAAGAACAGACTGTGATGTTTCAGCTCGGGCAGGTCTCCCTTGATGCCGAGCATCACGAGCACGGCGCCCGGACCGGAGACGCGCTTCTGCCACCAGCGCTCGGGGTAGGTCTGCGCGGATGCCGGCAGCAGCTCGGTCTCCGTGTGGTGCAGGTCGGCGGCCGAGACGACCGTGTCGGCGTCGAGGGTGACACTGGTGCCGTCGCCCGTGCGATAGCTGACCCCGGCGACGGCGGTCGCGGCGCCCGGGGTGGTGTGGATCGCCGTCACGGTCGCCTCGGTGATCACGGTCACGCCCTGCGCTCTCGCGATGTCGGCGATGCTGTCGATCAGCCGAGTGAACCCACCCTGCGGATAGAGCACGCCGTCGGCCATGTCGAGGTGGCTCATCAGGTGGTACATCGACGGGGTCTGGTCGGGCGAGGAGCCGAGAAACACGGCCGGGTAGCCGAGGATCTGGCGCAAACGGTGGTCCTTCACATAGCCGGCCACGAACTTGTCCAGCGGCTGCAGCAGCAGTCGGGCCAACCGACCGAGCCGCTTCAGCACATCCGGAACCAGCAGGGGTGTGAAGGAGGCGAAGCTTGTATACAGGAACCGTTTGACTGCCATGTCATATGTCTCTTTGGCCGAGACGAGGTAGCGGTCGAGGGCCGCGCCCGCACCGGGTTCGAGGCTTTCGAACAGACGGATGTTGTCGGCCCGCTCGGCCGCGATGTCCACCGGCTCCGTCGTGCCCTCGAAGAAGACCCGGTAGCCCGGGTCGAGGCGGGTCAGGTCGAGCTGTTCCGCGGAGGATGTGCCGAACAGCCGGTAGAAGTGGTCGAACACCTGCGGCATCAGGTACCAGGACGGCCCGGTCTCGAACCGGAAGCCGTCGACGTCCCAGAAGCCGGCCCGGCCGCCGAGGGTGGCCTGCGCCTCGAGCAGGGTGACCTGGTGGCCGTCCCGGGCCAGCAGCGCGGCGCTGGCCAGTCCGGCGATGCCGCCGCCGATGACAACGGTGTGCCTGGTCGGTGCGCTCATCGCTTCCACGCTCCCGGTCCGAACGACGCGGTGAGTGCAATCATGATTTTCTCCGGATCCGGCACCCGTACCCGGGCGCTCATCAGTTCTCGCGCGGGGGTGACTCGCAGCTTCGCCGACAAGCGGGCGAAAAGGTGGTGTGCAGCGGTGACCGCGCGGCGGCTCCCCACCGGGAGCATGGGCAACACGCGGGCCGCCGCGTCGAGGTCGGCGTCCATGTCGTCGAGGAGTTCGTTCTTCTGTGTTTCGGTCATGGTCAGCAGGTTCACACCGGGAAAGTAGTTGCGGCCGAGGGCGTCCCGGTCGGCGGCGAGGTCGCGCAGGAAGTTGACCTTCTGGAACGCCGCGCCGAGGCTCCGGGCACCGGCCTCGAGAACCTGGAGCTCATCGGTCGTGCACCGCGTGTCCTGCACGAAGCAGCGCAGACACATCAGCCCGATCACCTCGGCCGAACCGTAGATGTACTCGGCCACTCCGGCCGCGTCGAACGGCAACGGGTCGAGGTCCCGGCGCATCGAGGCGAAGAAGGGTGTGGTCAGGCTGGTGTCGATTCCGGCTTCCCGGGCGGTCGCCGCGAAGGCGTGCACGACCAGATTGGTGCTGAAGCCCGACCCCATCGCCTGGCTGGTCTCCCGTTCGAGCGCGTCCAGCAGGTCGCGCTGGCCGTCCACGTTCACGCCGGCCTGGCTTGCGGCGCCGTCCACGATCTCATCGGCGACCCGGACCAGGGCGTAGATGGTGCGCACCTGGCTGCGCACGCGCGGCTCGAGGAGACGGGCCGCGAGGCCGAACGAGGTGGAATAGTGGCCGATGACCGTGGCGGAGCTGGCCCGGGCCGCGGCGTTGTACTTCGCGATGCCGGTGTGGTCGTCGGGGCTGTCACGTTTCATCGGCTGCGATTCACGGCGGTGCCTGCCAGGGTGGTGAGCAGCTCGCGCAGGGGCGCCGGTACGGCGGCCGTGTCGAGCGCGGCCACGGCGCGAGTGCAGTGGTCGGTGGCCAGCTCATCCGTTGCCTGCAGGGCGCCGCAGTCACGAAGCAGGCCGCGCACGGTGTCCGCTTCCGCCTCGGTGAGGTCGGCCTTGCCGATGAAGGGGGCGATCTCTGGCCAGCCGCGGGTGGTGCCCGCGTGGGCGATCAGGGTCGTCTGCTTGCCTTCCCGCAGGTCGGTGAGCACGCTTTTGCCGGTCTTCTCCGGGTTGCCGAAGACCCCGAGGACGTCGTCGGTCAGCTGGAAGGCCACGCCGATCAGGCGGCCGTAGGCGCCGAGCACGTCGATCGCCTCGGCCGAGCCGCCGGCCAGGATGGCGCCGGCCTGCAGGGGAGCCTCGAACGAGTAGACCGCCGTCTTCTGCTCCAGGGTGGAGATGACCTGGGCCACCGTGAGCGGATGCTTCGACGCGGCGTTGGTGACGTCCGCCAGTTCCCCGGCAGCGGAGACGAACACCGCTCGATCGAGCAGGTCGAGCAGGCGGCCGCGCAGTTCGAGCTCGACCGGCAGCATCGCGAGGGCGCGGTGGGCCTCGCTCAGCGCCAGGTCGCCGGCCAGGATCGCGGCCGTCGCGGCCCACGCCCCGGCCTGGTCGCCGGCTCCGTGGGCGAGGGCGCGCTCGGTGAACTGCCCGGCGATGTTGGCCACGCCGCGGCGGGCGAGGTCGTGGTCGATCACGTCGTCGTGGATCACGAAGGCCGTGTGCAACAGTTCGAAGCTGACCGCGACCGGAGTGGCCAGGGTGAGGTCGGTGCCGCCGAGGCCGGTGAACGCGGCCAGCACCAGTGCGGGGCGCACACGCTTGCCGCCGCTGCTGGCCTGCTCAAGAGAGTCCCAGAGCGCGACATAGTGTTCGCCGTAGTCGCTGGCGCGCAGGCGGGCGGCAGCGAAAAAACGCTGCAACTCCGTCCCTACCCCGAGCGTCTGGATTTCATGCATCGAAACTGGTCAATTCCTGGAGCTGCAGCCCCAACCAGGGGCTGAACGCCCACGGGGCGTCCCGCACCGAGCGCTGCAGGGCGGCCGGCTCCACCCAGGCAAATTCCATGACCTCGTCCGGGTTGGGTACGGGTTCGCCGGTGGCGCGGGCCAGGTAGACGGGGCAGATCTCGTTCTCGACGATGCCGCTGCTGTCGACGGCGCGGTAGCGGAAGTCAGGCAGGGTGACCGTCAGGTTCGCAATCGAGAGTCCGAGCTCGAACAGCGCGCGCCGCTCGATGGCAGCGGGAAATTCCTCGCCCGGGAGCGGATGGCCGCAAAAGGAGTTGGTCCAGACGCCCGGCCAGGTCCTCTTCGACAGGGCGCGTCGGGTAACGAGAACCTCGCCGGCCGGATTGAGCACATGGCAGGAGAAAGCGAGGTGGAGCGCGGTGTCCGTGTCGTGCACACTGAGCTTCGGGGCCGTGCCGATTTCGCGGCCGGACTCGTCCAGCAGGACCACGAGTTCTTCGAGCACTTCGACCGGCCGCATTAGCCATCCCTTCGGGTGATTCAGTCAAGATACCGGAAAAAATACCTAATCTGATTAGCTAAATTCGAGGCTAGCACGGGGCCCTGTCCGAACCGTCCATTGCGGGGCGTCGGGAGGCCCGCACGGCATCCGTCGGCCGCACGCTTAAACTCGTGGGGTGCCCACCCCCGCTGCAGACCATGTCAACGCCCTTCTCGCCTCGTACCAGGATTTCCCGCAAGTGGGCATCCTCTTCCGCGACCTCAACCCGGTGTTCGCCGACGCCGCCGCTTTTCGAGCGCTGATCGACGAGCTCGCCGGCCGGTTCCAGGGTGAATTCGACGCGGTGGCCGGCATTGAGGCCCGCGGCTTCCTGCTGGCCGCGGCGATCGGCTACGCGGCGGATGTCGCCGTGCTCGTCGTGCGCAAAGGCGGCAAGCTCCCCGGATCGGTGCTGAGCGAGGAGTACGACCTCGAGTACGGCTCGGCCTGCCTCGAGCTCGAGATCGGCCAGCTCGCGCCGGGTGCCCGCGTGCTGGTCGTCGACGACGTGCTGGCCACCGGCGGCACGATCGCCGCGACCGCCCGGCTCATCGAGCGCGCCGGCTACCGCCTGACCGGCGTCGGCGTCGTGCTGGAGCTGACCGAACTGGTCGGCCGAACGCGCCTCGGCGACGCTCCTGTGCACGCCATCGTCGCCCTCTAGCCCGCCCAGGTACCCACCCGGCGCGGCTCGCTCGTCGTGGCGCATCTTCTGGAAGCGGGCGCACGTTCTACCGTGCGCCACCATCCATAGCCTGCGCCGCGAGTCGAACGCGACTCAACACGGTGCGTATTCACGGGACCGTGGCGCATGCTTGACCCATGAGCACAAACGGTGACGGGTGGGTGTACGGGCCCGACGGCCGCAAGTTTTGGGGTCTTTTCGGGGCGGCCGGCCTGCTCGTGCACCACGAGGAGCTGGGGGTGCTGCTGCAGCACCGCGCGCTTTGGAGCCACCAGGGTGACACCTGGGGGCTGCCCGGCGGGGCGCGCCACGAACACGAGAGTGCGCTCGAGGCGGCTCTGCGGGAGGCCCGCGAAGAGGCTGGCGTGCCCCCGGAGCTGGTCTCCGTGCAGTTCAGCTCCGTGCTCGACCTCGGTTTCTGGTCGTACACGACGGTCGTGGTGCGCGCCACGGAGCGCTTCGAACCCGTGATCAGCGACCATGAGAGCATCGCGCTGCGCTGGGTACCGCGCCACCAGGTCGACGCGCTGCCGCTGCATCCGGGCTTCGCCACCAGCTGGCCGGCCCTGCTCGCCCGCCTCTGAACCCGCACCGCCATTAAACCCGCACCACCTCGCCCGGTGACTTGTCCGGCCGCCAGCCGCGCCAGACCGGGTGGCGCAGTCGCCCCGTGCCGGTCCATTCGGAGAATTCCACCTCGCCCACCAGCAGCGGGCGCACCCACCGCGCATCGCGGGCGCCGGCGGGCGGGATGCCGGTGAAGGGGTTGTCCACCGCAGCGATGGCATCCAGTCGCGCCCGCAGGTCCTCGAGGTCTGCGTCCCGGAACCCGGTGCCGACCCGGCCGATATAGGTCAGCGTGTCTCCGTCCGGAATCCCCAGCAAGAGGGAGCCCACGGTGTCGGCTCGGCGCCCGTTGCCCGGTCGCCACCCGCCGATCACCGCCTCCTGGGTGCGATGGTGCTTGATCTTGATCCACGATCGGGACCGCCGACCGGCCTCGTAGCGCCCGTCCCGGGTCTTGGCGACGATCCCCTCGAAGCCGAGCTCGCTGCTGGTCGCCACGGCCTGGGCGGAGTCGCCCGTGAAGACCGGCGGCACCTGCACCGCACCGGACCCGGTGACAATCTCCTCGAGCACGCGGCGCCGGGCCGTGTACGTCAGGTCGAGCAGCGGCTCCCCGTCACGTTCGAGCACGTCGAAAGCCAGAAACCGCACCGGGGTGGATGCCTCGGCCGCTTCGATCTGTCGGCGACCGGTCAGGCCCAGCCGCGTCTGCAGCAGCCCGAAGTTCGGCCGCCCGCCCGCGTCCATCGCGACGATCTCCCCGTCGAGCACCGCAAAGTCGGCCGAAACCGCTCCCGGCAACGCGCGCACCAGCTCGGGATACAGGTGCGTGATGTCGTTGCCGTTCCGGGTGAACAAGCGCACGTCCGGGCCTAGGCCGGCGGCTCCGAGATAGGCGAGCGCACGGATGCCGTCCCACTTCATTTCGTAGGTCCACTCGTCGTCCTCGGACAGGTCGGCGATGGAACCGGGCGTGGCCAGCATGGGCCCGTACCGTGTGCGGCGTGCGGACCGGCCGCCCGTTTTGGCCGTCGCGCCCGCCCCGGTGCCCACGTCCCCGGCCCGCCGGGCCGGCCGTGTCTTCATCAGGTGGATCAGCCAGTTCCGGTCGGCCACGTCCGTGCCCTTCGTGCGGATCAGGGCAAAGCGCCGCGTGCCACCGAGCCTGCCGCCCGGTTCGCCGTGCAGCACGGCGATTACCTCGTCATCCCGCCACTTCTCCAGCTCGTAGCTGCCGTGGTCCCAGATGCTCATGGTGCCGGCCCCGTATTCGCCGGCCGGGATATCACCCTCGAACGTGGCGTATTCGAGCGGGTGGTCCTCGGTGCGCACGGCGAGCCGATTCTTCGCCGGATCGGTCGGCACCCCGCGCGGCAACGCCCACGACGTCAGCACCCCGTCGTGCTCGAGCCGAAAGTCGTAGTGCAGGTTGCGGGCGTGGTGCTCCTGAATGACGAATGACCGACCCGCGGATGCGTCCGGCGCACCGGTCGGCATCGGCTCCGAGGTGCGGGAAGCGTCTCGTTTGCCGAGGTAGACGGCCAGCGCACCGGCTCCCGCCCCGGCGCCTTTACCGGTCTCGTCACCGGCACCACCGGCATCCGTGGTGCCCCGGCCGGAATGTGCCTCGAGCAGCGCGGCCAGCGGGTCCCCGCTACGCTGCACCCGGTGCATCGCCTGCTTGTAGTCGATCTGTGCGAGCCCGGGGGAGGCCAGTTCCCGCCAGGTGCGCGGCATGGCCACCATCGGATGCAGCGTTCCGCGCAACGAATAGGGAGTGATGGTCGTCTTGTGGACGCTGTTCTGGCTCCAGTCCACGAACACCCGCCCCGGTCGAAGAGCCTTCTTCATATCGCTGACGATGAGGTCCGGATGGTCGGCTTCGAGCGCGCGGGCCAGCTCGTGTGCGACCTGGGAGACCTGGTCCGAGGTGTGCGTGAGGTCCAGCGGTGCGTAGAGGTGGATGCCCTTCGACCCGCTGGTGACCGGCAGCGGGTCCAGGCCCATGTCCCGCAGGATGGCCCGGGCCAGACGGGCGACCTCCGCGCACTCGTCGAGGGTGACCCCGTCGCCGGGATCCAGGTCGATCACCAGTCGGTCCGGGTTGCGCGGGCGTCCACCCCGGCCGAACTGCCACTGCGGAACGTGGATCTCCAGCGCCGAGATCTGGGCGAGCCAGGTCAGCGTGGCGAGGTCGTTGACCAGCGGGTACTCGCTCACGTGGTTCGAATGCTGGATCGGCCGGCGTTTCACCCAGCTCGGCGTCGCCTGGTCCAGGTTCTTCTGGAAGAACACGTGTCCGGGTGCGTCCCGGGTGCCCACACCGTGTACCCACCTCTTCCGGGTCGCCGGGCGATTCGCGGTGTGCGGGATCATCACGTCGGCGATGAACGCGTAGTAGCCGAGAACGTCGGCCTTCGTGGTCCCCGACTCCGAGTAGAGCACCTTGTCGAGATGCGTGAGTGTGATCCGGTGTCCGCCGACGGTGACGACCTGGCGGGAGTCGGGGGAGGGCGGCCGCTCGTTCATGGCTCCAGCATGCTCTCGCGGCCACAGCGTGCCTAGCCCTCTCGGCGCACCGGGTGTGTACTGAAGTGATGAGATCGATCTGGAAGGGCGCGATCACCTTCGGGCTGGTCAATGTGCCCGTCAAGGTCTACAGCGCCACCGAAGACCACGACGTCGCCCTGCACCAGGTGCACGACGCCGATGGCGGGCGCATCCGTTACCAGCGCCGGTGCGAGCGCTGCGGACGGGTCGTCGACTATGCGCACATCGACAAAGCCTGGGACAGCGGCGACAAGACGGTTGTCATCACCGACGAGGATCTGCGCACGCTGCCGGCCGAGAGAAGCCGCGAGATCGAGGTCGTCGAGTTCGTGCCGAGCGACCAGCTCGACCCGATCATGTTCGAGCGCAGCTATTTTCTCGAACCCTCCGGCTCACCCAAGGCCTACGTTCTACTGCGGCGTGCGCTCGACGCCACCGACCGCACCGCGATCGTGCGGTTCGCGCTGCGGCAGAAGACCCGACTCGGTGCCCTCCGGGTCCGCGGGGACGTGCTGCTGCTGCAGTCGCTGCTGTGGGGCGACGAGGTGCGGGCCGTTGAATTCCCGATGCTCCAGGAGTCGGTGCGCATCTCCGCCCAGGAGCTTGAGCTCTCGGCCGCACTGGTCGACTCCTTCGCCGCCGAGTTCTCGCCGCAGGATTTCCGGGACGACTACCAGGACCAGCTCCGCGAACTGCTCGAGGCGAAGCTCGCCGCGGGCGAAGCCGTCGACACCGAGCTCACCTTCGGCCGCGAACCCCGGGAAGGCGAGGAAGGCGGGGGAGAGGTGCTCGACCTGATGGAGGCCCTTCGCCGCAGCGTGGAGCGCAGCCGCGGCCAGGCGAAGCCGGACGCGTCGGATAAATCCGAGAAACGCGCCGACAAGGGGCGAAAACGGGTGTCGGGAAACTGACGAGGCCGCATTCCGGTTCGGCCGCCGCGTCGGTAGACTCGGTGATTGTGACAGGGGCAGAGGGAACCGGCGTCAGCTCAAAGGTGATCACCCTGCCCAATCTGCTCAGCATGCTGCGCCTTGCGCTGGTGCCGGTCTTTCTGGTCGTGTTGGTGCGGGGAGAGGATGCCTGGGCGCTCCTGGTGCTGATGGTCGCCAGCCTCACCGATTTCCTCGACGGCTACCTGGCCCGGAGGTTCGGCCAGATCACGCGGCTCGGCCAGCTGCTCGACCCGGCCGCCGACCGGCTGTACATCTTCGCCGCCCTCCTCGGACTGGCCTGGCGCGACCTGGTGCCCTGGTGGATCGTCCTGGTCATCGTGGGACGGGACGTGTTCCTGCTCGGACTCGGCGTCATCCTCGCGAATTACGGATTCGGGCCTCTGCCCGTTCACCAGCTCGGCAAGGTCGCCACCTTCTGCCTCTTCTACGCCCTGCCGATGATCATGCTGGGAGAGGCCTTCCCCATGGTGTCCTGGTGGTCGCTCCCGGTGGGCTGGGCCTTTGGCATCTGGGGAGCGTTTCTTTACTGGTGGGCAGGCATAACCTACGCCGTCGAGACCGTCCGGGTGATTCGCATTCCGCGGGCAATTCAGCCCGTTCCATCCGATACGCTGGAGGACCAGGAGGTGTACGGTGAACGATTCCAAAAAGACGAATGAACCCCAGCGCAAGGCCGCGCCCGATAACTATTCCAATACCGACACGACGATGACGTTCGGGCAGGAATTCGCGGCCCAGCTGGCATCGCTCGACGGTGACGTCACGGCCGAAGAACAGGAAGCCATCGCGGCTCTGCCCTCCGGCTCGGCGCTGCTCGTCGTCCGGCGCGGCCCGAACGCCGGCGCTCGTTTCCTGTTGGATGCGGACGTGACCACTGTGGGCCGTCACCCCAATGCGGACATCTTCCTCGACGACGTCACGGTATCTCGTCGGCACGCGGAGTTCCTGCGCCACGAATCCAAGTTCGAGGTGAAAGACCTGGTGTCCCTCAACGGCACGTATTTCGACGGGGTCCGCATCGACACCGCGCTGTTGCACGACGGCGCCGAAGTCCAGGTCGGTAAGTTCCGGCTGACGTTCTACGCCTCGCGGCACGACCTCAAGCTTCAGGCGAGCGAGTAGTGCCCGCGTCCGCAGCCCAGGCCAGAGCGCCGGGCGCGACGTCACTGCTCAGCATCGGACAGGTGCTTGCCCGGCTCACGCCGGAATTTCCGGAACTGACCCCGTCCAAACTTCGGTTTCTGGAGGAACAGAGACTGGTCGCGCCGGCGCGCACGGAGTCTGGCTACCGCAAATTCTGCGCCGGTGACCTGGACCGGCTGCGCCTGGTCCTCTCCATGCAGCGCGATCACTACCTCCCCCTCAAGGTCATCCGGGGCTACCTGGCCGACCTCGACGCGGGCCTCTCGCCTACCCTGCCCGGCGGGGTGACGCCGGGACCGTCGATGCTGTCGACCGCCCGCCGGCTGGACCGCGACGAACTGCTGCGCGAAGCAGGGGCCTCCGCGATGCTGCTGCACGACGCCGTTTCCGCATCGATCATCCTGCCGGCCGACTTCTACGGCGACGACGCGCTCAGCGTGCTGCGGGCCCTGGTCGAACTGCAGCGCAGCGGAATCGAGCCCCGCCACCTGCGCGGATTCCGCGGCGCGGCCGAACGCGAGCTCGGCCTGATCGAGAGTGCCCTCGTGCCGCTCTCCCGCCGTAAAGACGCATCGAGCCGGGCTAAGGCCGCCGAAATGGCGGTCGAGATCGCCGGCCAGCTCGAAGTGATCCGCGGCAGTCTGATCCGTTCTGCCCTGGGGCGCCTGACCAAGTAGTCGAGTCCGACACGCCAATTTACTCGACCGGATGTCGTTGATCAGGACGGTCCCCCTCGGTAGCGTGGATGCAGCGATCATCCGTATCGCAGACCCACCTCCGAGAGGCGATCGTATGAGCGAGCTGAATCAGCGTGACGATGCCTCGCGCTACGGACTCGGCCTTCTCTTCACCGACGGAATGCCCGAGCTCGACGACAACCTCGGCTACCGTGGCGCCGTGGCGGCCCGGGCCGCCGGAATCAGCTACCGTCAGCTCGACTACTGGGCCCGCACCGACCTGGTCCAGCCCACCGTGCGCGGTGCTGCCGGCTCGGGTTCCCAGCGTCTCTACGGCTTCCGGGACATCCTGGTTCTGAAACTGGTCAAGCGGCTCCTCGACACCGGCATCTCCCTGCAGCAGATCCGCACCGCGGTGAACCAACTGCGCGAGTCGGGGGTCAGCGACCTCGCCCAGACCACCTTGATGAGCGACGGCGCCAGCGTCTACCTGTGCACCTCCGACGACGAGGTCATCGACCTCGTCAGCCGCGGTCAGGGCGTGTTCGGCATCGCCGTGGGCAAGGTGCTGCGCGAGGTCGAGACGAGCCTGGTCGAACTGGAGACCCTTCCGATCGACCCGTCGGACGAGCTGTCCCTTCGCCGGGGCAGCCGCAAGGTCTCTTAGCGGAGCGTTCACACGCAGTCGACACGATCGGCTGACGCTGTGCGGCTGACACTATCCGGTCAACGTTGTCCAGTTAACGTTCCCTGGCTAGTGCTGTTCCGCGTACTCGCCGATGCGGGCCGTGCGCAGCACGCGTTCGAGCAACTGATCGAAGTAGCGCGCCATTTCCTGGGCGCTGTCGCCGGGCCAGGTGTGCAGCGGCTTCGCGGCGCCCTGCGCCTGCTGAAGCGAGGTGCGTTCCGGCAGTTGCGGGCTGAGTACGAGCGGGCCGAACATGTCGCGGAGTTCCTTGATCCGGAACTGGTGCTCGAGAGACGCCACGCGGGCACGGTTGACGATGATACCGAGCGGCTGCAGACGAGGGCTGAGTCCGCGGCGGATCTCTTCGATCGCGCGCAGCGCCCGGTCGGCCGCGGCCACGGAGAATAGGCCGGGTTCGGTGACCACGGCAACGCGGTCGCTGGCCGCCCACGCGGTGCGGGTAAGGGCGTTCAGCGACGGAGCACAGTCGATCAGAACCAGGTCGTAGTCCTTTTCGACCGTGGAGAGTGCCTCTTCGAGCTTCCAGATGTCGCGGATGCTCGGGTGCGGCCCGTCGAAATTAATGGCCGACGGGCTGCCGATCATCACGTCGATGGTGCCGGGGCGGCCGCGCGTCCAGCCGCTGGGAACGATGGCGGCGCGAACGATCTTCTCCTTAGGAGAGGCGAGCACATCGGCGATGTTGAGGTGGCCGGTGACCTCGATGTCCATTCCGGTTGACACATCCGACTGCGGATCAATGTCCACCACCAGGGTTCGCACGCCGCGGGCGAAGGCAGCAGACGCCAGACCCAGGGTAACCGTGGTCTTGCCTACTCCTCCCTTGAGGGAGCTAACGCTTAGTACGTGCACAAGTAGATACGTTACCTTCACTAGTCTTGGAGAACCTAACCGTCAGCTGTGCGCGACGTCACGCTTGAAAGGTCTGCATGTTTACGAAAATTCTTGTTGCCAACCGCGGGGAAATCGCGATCCGGGCTTTTCGGGCGGCTTATGAGCTGGGTGCCAAAACCGTGGCGGTGTTCCCCTTCGAGGACCGCAATTCGCTGCACCGCCTGAAGGCCGACGAGGCGTACCAGATCGGCGAACCGGGGCACCCGGTGCGCGCCTATCTCACGGTGAGCGAGATCATCCGGGTGGCCAGGGAGAGCGGCGCCGACGCCATCTACCCCGGTTACGGCTTCCTTTCGGAGAACCCCGAGCTGGCCCTCGCGGCCCGCCAGGCCGGCATCACCTTCATCGGCCCGGGCGAGCACGTGCTCGAGATGGCCGGCAACAAGGTCACCGCGAAGGAGCACGCCATCGCGGCGGGCGTTCCGGTGCTGGGGTCCAGCGCGCCCTCACGCGACGTCGACGAGCTGATCGCCGCGGCCGACGATATCGGGTTCCCGATCTTCGCCAAGGCCGTCGCCGGCGGCGGCGGCCGCGGCATGCGCCGGGTAGCTCAGCTGAGCGATCTCCGCGGCTCCCTGGAGGAAGCCATGCGCGAGGCCAACAGCGCGTTCGGCGACCCGACCATGTTCCTCGAGCAGGCCGTACTGCGGCCGCGTCACATCGAGGTCCAGATCCTGGCCGATGCGTCCGGCGAGACCGTGCACCTGTTCGAACGCGACTGCTCCGTGCAGCGCCGCCATCAGAAAGTCATCGAGATCGCTCCGGCGCCGAACCTCTCCGACGAGATCCGCCAGCGTCTGTACGCCGATGCGGTCGCCTTCGCCCGCTCGATCGGCTACGTGAACGCGGGCACGGTCGAGTTCCTGCTCGACACGGTCGGCGAACGCGCCGGCCAGCACGTGTTCATCGAGATGAATCCGCGCATCCAGGTCGAGCACACCGTGACCGAAGAGGTGACGGATGTCGACCTCGTGCAGTCCCAGATCCGCATCGCCGCGGGCCAGACGCTCCGTGAGCTCGAACTCACGCAGGACAAGATCGTGTTGCGCGGGGCGGCCCTGCAGTGCCGCATCACCACCGAGGACCCGACCATGGGATTCCGCCCGGACACGGGCAAGATCACCACCTACCGCTCGCCCGGCGGCGCCGGCATCCGGCTCGACGGCGGCACAATCAACCCCGGTGCCCAGATCAGCCCGCACTTCGACTCGATGCTCGCCAAGCTCACCTGCCGGGGCCGGGACTTCCCGTCCGCCGTGACCCGATCCAAGCGCGCCCTGGCCGAGTTCCGTATCCGTGGCGTGTCCACGAACATCTCGTTCCTGCAGGCCGTGCTCGACGACCCGGACTTCGCGTCCGGCAACCTGAGCACCTCCTTCATCGACGAGCGCCCGGAGCTGCTGCGCGGCCGCGCCTCCAAGGACCGCGGCACGAAGATCTTGAATTGGCTCGCCGACGTGACCGTCAACAAGCCCAACGGGGTGCCGCTGACCCTGCTGAACCCGGCCGAGAAGCTGCCGAAGCTCGATCTGTCCGAACCGGCTCCGGCCGGCTCCCGCCAACGGCTCCAGCTGCTCGGCCCGGCCGGCTTCGCCGCGGACCTGCGAGCCCAGACCGCCCTGGCCGTGACGGACACCACTTTCCGCGACGCCCACCAATCACTGTTGGCAACCCGGGTGCGCACCCGCGACCTCGTCGCCGTGGCCCCGTATGTGGCCCGGATGACCCCGGAGTTGCTGTCGATCGAGGCCTGGGGCGGCGCCACCTATGACGTGGCGCTGCGCTTCCTCGGCGAAGACCCCTGGGAACGACTGGCGTCGCTGCGAGAGGCCCTGCCGAACATCAACGTGCAGATGCTGCTTCGCGGCCGCAACACGGTCGGCTACACTCCGTACCCGACCGAGGTGACCGATGCGTTCGTGCGCGAGGCCGCCAAGACAGGCGTCGACATCTTCCGCATCTTCGACGCCCTCAACGACGTCTCGCAGATGCGCCCGGCCATCGACGCCGTGCTGGCGACGGGCTCCTCCATTGCCGAGGTCGCGCTCTGCTACACGGGCGATTTGCTCGACCCGGCCGAGACGCTTTACACCCTGGACTACTACCTCCGGCTCGCGGAGCAGATCGTGGAGTCCGGCGCGCACATCCTCGCGATCAAGGACATGGCCGGCCTGCTGCGCCCCGCCGCGGCCGAGAAGCTCGTCACCGCCCTGCGGTCACGCTTCGACCTCCCGGTGCACGTGCACACGCACGACACTCCGGGCGGCCAGCTCGCCACGCTGCTCGCGGCCAGCCGCGCCGGCGCCGACGCGGTCGACGTGGCCAGCGCCCCGATGGCCGGCACCACCAGCCAGCCGTCGGCGTCGTCCCTCGTTGCCGCGCTCGTCCACACCGAACGCGACACCGGCATATCCTTACAGGCCGTCTGCGACCTCGAGCCGTACTGGGAAGATGTACGCCGGGTCTACCATCCCTTCGAATCCGGTCTGCGCGCGCCCACCGGCCGCGTCTACAAGCACGAGATCCCCGGCGGCCAGCTGTCCAACCTGCGTACGCAAGCGGTCGCGCTCGGCCTCGCCGACGACTTCGAACTGATCGAGGACATGTACGCCGCGGCCAACGACATCCTCGGCCGGGTGCCGAAGGTGACGCCGTCCTCCAAGGTGGTCGGCGACCTCGCCCTCTACCTCGCCGCCGTGCGTGCCGACCCGGCCGACTTCGCTGAGAACCCGGGCAATTACGACGTGCCCGACTCCGTGATCGGCTTCATGGCGGGGGAGCTGGGCGACCTGCCCGGCGGCTGGCCCGAGCCCTTCCGCAGCAAGGTTCTCGCCGGGCGCAACGTCCGCGTCGGAATCACCGAGCTCACCCAGGAGGAACGCGCGGCCTTGGGCAGCGACGGCCTCACCTGCCGGGCGATGCTGAACCAGCTGCTCTTCCCGGCGCCCACGCGCCAATTCGAGCAGATCCGGGAACTCTTCGGTGACCTGTCCGTGCTCGACACG
This sequence comes from Cryobacterium sp. M23, assembly GCF_002929655.1. NCBI lineage: Bacteria > Bacillati > Actinomycetota > Actinomycetes > Micrococcales > Microbacteriaceae > Cryobacterium > Cryobacterium sp. M23. The sequence goes on along the minus strand of NZ_PJJV01000078.1, from coordinate 49,215 downwards.
GTGGACTACCTCAACGGTCTTCAGCAGGGCATTGAGCACGCGGTCGAGATCGACAAGGGCGTGCGCCTCTACGTCGGGCTTGAGGCCATCGGCGAGGCCGATGACAAGGGTATGCGCACCGTCATGACCACGCTGAACGGACAGCTCCGACCCGTGTTCGTGCGGGACCGCAACATCACGGTCAGCATCAAGGTCGCCGAAAAAGCGGATGCCAACCGGCCGGGCCAGATCGCCGCGCCGTTCTCCGGGGTGGTCACCCTCCAGGTCGAGGAGGGCGACACCGTCGAGGCCGGGCAGGCCGTCGCCTCGATCGAGGCCATGAAAATGGAGGCCGCGATCACCTCGCCCATCGCGGGAAACATCGAACGGGTGGCCGTGCCGCGAACCCAGCAGGTCGACGCGGGCGATCTGCTGGTGGTGGTGCGTCCACGCTAGGCTTGGTTCGATCTATCGACGAAGGGACTGATCTTTTTGTCAGATAAGCGCACAGGCGCCGAGGCGTCCGGTCCGGACGCCTCCATCGAGCCTCTCGCCGAGCCGGGAGACGAGTACCATAGCGAACTACCGCCGCACACGATCGTGAACCTGGCGGCGGCCCTGCCGGAGAACCTGAAACGCCCGGCTACGCACACGATCGAGGTCAGCACCCCGGCCGTGGCGCGCGCCGATCGGTTGTCCGCAGCCGTCGCGGGGGCGGTCCGCGCCCTCTCCGGTCCGGCCGTGAGCGACGCCGTTCCGCACACCCGCCGGGAGAGTCTGCGCCCCGCCGGCGGATCGGCGCCCGAGACCGCCACCATGCTCACGCCCGATCGGCTGCTGGCCGTCAACCGTCGCACCAAACCGCCGCCCCGCGGAGCCTGGAACAGTTTCGTCTACTCGGCGACCCTGCATCTGGTGAACCTCGGCGACTCGGCCACGGTGCGCGCCTCCAAACAACTCGACGAGCGCATCCGCAAGGATTTCGAGGGCGGCACCCGCTTCGTTCCGATCCTCACCCGCAAGGGCGGGGTCGGCAAGACGACCGTCACCGCACTGATCGGCATGGCGCTGGCCGATGCCCGCGAAGACCGCATCATCGCCGTCGACGCGAACCCCGACCGGGGCACCCTCTCCGAGCGGGTCACGAAACAGACCCGGTCCACCGTGCGCGACCTGGTCACGAAGGCCGCGTCGATCGGCGGCTATACCGATTTCTCGTCGCTGGTCTCCCGCGACGCGACCCGGCTCGACATCCTCGCATCCGACACCGACCCGCTCCTCTCCGAGGCCTTCGACGAGAACGACTACAACGTCGTCGCCGACCTGGCGGCGCGGTACTACTCGATCATGCTCACGGACTGCGGCACCGGAATCGTGCACTCCGTCATGCGTGCCACGCTGCAGCGGGCCGATTCGATCGTCATCGTCTCCGGGGGCAGCATCGACGAGGCCCGGCTGGCGTCCGAAACGTTGACCTGGTTGGAAGCCAACGGCTACGGCGACCTGGTTCGCAACGCGGTCGTCGCGCTCAACACGGCGACACAGGGCACGAATCTGGTGAAGCTGGAAGAGATCGAATCGCATTTCCGCTCTCGGGTGCGGGAGATCGTGCGCATCCCCTGGGACCCGCAACTCGCCGCGGGCAGCATCATCTCCTTCGACGATCTGAAGCCCATCACCCGGCTCGCGGCCCGCACCCTCGCGGCCGTCGTCGTGGAGGGTCTGCCGGCCGACCGCGGCGTCTAAACCGATCCGGTACCCCCGTACCCCCGCATCCATGACTTGGAGTCACCTTTGCCCGAGCGCCAGATCCGTCTCTTCGGAGATCCCGTCCTCAAAACCGTCTCCGACCCGATCGGCACGATCGACACCCGGGTGCGGAGCCTGATCGAGGACCTGGTCGACAGCGTGCGACTGCCCGGCCGGGCCGGCGTCGCGGCCTCCCAGATCGGCGTGAATCTGCGCGCATTCAGTTTTAACGTCGATGGCGAGATCGGGTACATCCTCAACCCGGTCCTCGTGGAGGTCTCGGGGGAGCCCGAGCTCGTCGACGAGGGCTGCCTGTCGGTGCCGGGCCTCTGGTATCCCACGAAGCGGTACCCGTTCGCCCGGGTGACCGGCATCGACCTCGACGGCACGGCGGTCGAACTCTCCGGATCCGGGATCATGGCCCAGGCCCTGCAGCACGAGACCGACCACCTCGACGGTTTGCTCTACCTGGACCGCCTCGACAAGGAGAACCGGCGGGCCGCCATGAAAGAGGTCCGCGAGTCGAGCTGGTTCTGACCCCAGTCGTTCGGGTCCGAGGCCCTAAAGGGCCTCCGCCCCACACGAATTCGACGGAGATTTTGCCGGAAACGCCCCCACACGTGCAGAAACGGCAGTTCTATGGCAGAATCTCCGTCGAATTGGTTCGACGCCGGGCACGGCGCTGGGGCTCCCTTATCTACTGGTTCCGACCCAGGCGGCCGGACGACGCGAAACAGGTCCCGTCGCCACTGTGACGACGGGACCTGTTTCGGTCGTCGCGGGGAGTGCTAGCTGCTGACCGGGTTCGTCCCGGTCACCGGGGCGCCCAGGTACATCGCCTCGATCTGATCGGCGTAGTCCCGCAGGATGATGTCCCGTTTGATGCTCAGCTTCGGGGTCAGGTACCCGGCGGCTTCGGTCAGTTCGGTCGTCAGCACCGTGAACTTGCGGATCGACTCCGCCCGTGACACGTGGTCGTTGGCGTGGTCGATGGCGCGCTGCACCTCGGCGAGAACCTTCGCGTTGACGGATGCCTCGGCCAGCGTCATTCCCGCGTCCTCGCCGTTGTTGTTCAACCAGACCGCGAGCATGTCGGGGTCGAGCGTGACCAGGGCGGCGATGAACGGCTTGCGATCGCCGACGACGACCACCTGGCCGATCAGCGGGTTGGACCGGATCGGGTCTTCCAGCGCCGCCGGGGCGACGTTCTTGCCGCCGGCCGTGACGATGATCTCCTTCTTGCGCCCGGTGATGGTGAGGAAGCCGTCGCTGTCCATGGCGCCGATGTCACCGGTGCGGAGCCATCCGTCGTGGAAGGTGGCCGCGGTGGCCACGGGATTCTTCCAGTACTCCGTGAAGACGTTGACGCCTTTGACCTCGATTTCGCCGTCGTCCAGGACGCGCACCGAGACGCCGGGAAGCGGTGGGCCTACGGTGCCGATCTTGAACTTGGTGGCCAGACCCACAGTGGTCGGCGCGGTTGTCTCGGTGAGGCCGTAGCCCTCCAGGATCTTGATGCCGAGGCTGTGGTAGAAGTGACCCAGGTGCATGCCGAGTGGAGCCGAACCGGAGACGGCGTACTTCACGTTGCCACCCATGGCCGCGCGCAGCTTGCTGTAGACCAGACGGTCGAAGAGCGTGAACTTGAGCTTGAGCATCAGCGGAACGCTCTTGCCCTGATCGACCAGCATCGAGTGGTCGACGGCAACCTGGGCGGCCGTCTCGAAGATCTTGCCTCGGCCGGCGGTCAGCGCCTTCTGCTCGGCGGAGTTGTAGACCTTCTCGAACACCCGCGGCACTGCGAGCAGGAAAGTGGGCTTGAAGGTGCCGAGCGATTCGAGCAGCTTCCGGGTATCGGGCTGGTGACCGACGCGCACACCGGCGTGCACGCAGAGAACCGAGATGAACCGGGCGAAAACGTGCGCGGTGGTGATGAACAGCAGCGTGGAAGCGCCGTTCGCGTCGGTGAGCACCTCTTTCAGCGCCACCGCCGAGTTGCGCGACGTCTCGACGAAGTTGGAGTGGGTGAGCACGCAGCCCTTGGGACGGCCGGTGGAACCCGAGGTGTAGATCAGGGTGGCGATGTCCGAACCCACGGCCAGCGAGCGACGCCGCTCGATTTCGGCATCCGGCACGTCGACCCCGGAGGCCGCGAGCTTGTCGAGGTCACCGAGGTCGATCTGCCAGACCTTCTGCACGCTGCCGAGCTCGGGGTGCACCTCGTCGAAGCGGGAAAAGTGCTCGGCGGTCTCGACGATCACCGCCGCGGCGTCGGAGTCGCCCAGGATCCACTGGATCTGGATGGGGGAGCTGGTCTCGTAAACGGGGACCAGCACGGCACCGGCGAACCAGGTGGCGAAGTCGATCAGCGTCCACTCATACCGGGTCTTGCACATCAAGCCGATTTTGTCTCCGGGCTGGATTCCTGCCGTGACGAGCCCCTTGGCCAGCGCGACGACCTGGGCATGAAACTCCGTGGTGGTGACGGGGGACCAGGCTCCGTTTCTCGGCAGTGAGAACAACACGGAGTCGGGCGTCCCCTTGAGGCGTTCGACCAGGAGATCGGTGACATTGGCTTGTGGGTCTGCGGGAACGATGGCGGGCAGATCGTACTGTTTCACGGTAACTCCTCTGGTACCGGGCGGGCGATTTGCCCCACTCTATCCACGTCACTTCGTGGAAGCAGCCGTTTCGCCTGGCCGTGTCTTGGTTCACTACACTCTAGGGGGACGCACCGGCTTCGTTGTCTCGCCTCGCAGAGCGCCCCACTTTATCCATCGACGAAAGAAGTCCGCTGTGCACGCCATTGGTATCGACATCGGCGGCACCAAAATCGCCGCGGCCCTGGTCGACGAATCCGGAACGATCATCCGCTCGGATCGACGCCCGACCACCGCGAGCGATCCTCGCGGGATCGAAGACGCCGTCGTCGACATGATCACGGAGCTCTCGGAGGGCGAGGAGGTCGTCGCCGCCGGGATCGCCGCGGCCGGCTTCATCGACGCCGCCCAGTCCACCGTTTACTACGGGCCCAACGTCAACTGGCGCCACGAGCCGCTTCGGGTTACTCTCGAGGCGCGGCTCGACCTGCCCATCCTGATCGAGAACGACGCGAACGCCGCGGGCTGGGCGGAATTCACCTTCGGCGCCGGCCGGGGCTACACCGACATGGTCACCCTCACCATCGGCACCGGCGTGGGCGGAGCTATCGTCGCCGACAACCGTCTCTTCCGCGGTGGCTTCGGCTGTGCCGCCGAGCTCGGGCATCTGCGCGTGGTGCCCGGCGGTCGCCTCTGCGGCTGCGGCGCCCACGGCTGCATCGAACAGTACGGTTCGGGTCGCGCCCTGCTTCGAATTGCCACCGAGCTGGCGGATGCCGGCGGAATCGGCCTCGGCCTCGCGACCGCCCGTGAGCGCAAGGGCAAGCTGACCGGCAAAGAGGTCGGCCGGCTGATCCAGGACGGTGACAACGGCGCCCTGGCCGCCCTGAGGCAGTTGGGCGGCTCGCTCGGGCAGGCCTGCGCAAGTCTGGCGGCCGTACTTGACCCGCAGATCTTCGTCTTCGGCGGGGGCGTCGCCGCTGCCGGTGAACTGCTGCTCGAGCCCATCCGCGCCGCGTACCTCGAAAATCTGCCGGCCAGGGGCTTCCACCCGGAGGCCGAATTCGCCATCGCGCAGCTCGTCAACGACGCCGGTGTCGTCGGTGCGGCCGACTTGGCGCGGAAACACGTTTTCGCGCAGTAGGATTTCCGCGTTACCGAGGGAGCAACGATGTTCTACTGGCTCATGAAAAACATTGTCATCGGCCCTCTGCTGCTGGCTATCTTCCGGCCCTGGGTGGTCGGGCTCGAAAACATCCCCAAAGAGGGCGGTGTGATCCTGGCGAGCAATCACCTGTCCTTCATCGACTCGGTGTTCCTGCCGCTGGTCGTGCCGCGTCGCGTCGTCTTCCTCGCCAAGAGCGAGTACTTCACGGGCAAGGGGCTCAAGGGCTGGGCGACACGCCAGTTCTTCAAGGCCACCGGCCAGCTGCCGATCGACCGGTCGGGTGGCAAGGCATCCGAGGATTCCCTCAACACCGGCCTGCGCGTCCTGGGTGCCGGCGGCGTGCTCGGCATCTACCCTGAGGGCACCCGCAGTCCCGACGCGAAGATGTACCGGGGCCGCACCGGCGTGGCGCGGATGGTGCTCGAGGCCGAGGTCCCGGTCATCCCCGTGGCCATGATCGACACTGAGAAGGCCATGCCGACGGGCACCCGCATCCCGAAGGTGCGCCGGATCGGCATCGTGATCGGCGAACCCCTCGACTTCAGCCGCTTCGACGGCATGGAGGGCGACCGGTTTGTGCTCCGGTCCGTGACCGACGAGCTGATGTACGAGCTGCAGGCCCTCAGCCGGCAGGAGTATGTGGACGTCTACGCGACCAGCGTGAAAGAAAAGCGGGCCAGCCTGACCCGATAGAATCAGACGGTTGCCCAGGGGCCGACAGACCCCGACCCGATAGCCCGGCCCGCAATATTATTCTTGCCGGACCAGACAAAAAAGGAATAGTCCCGTGGTAGACCCCACCGAACCAGTCGTGCTCGCAGATCGATCTGTGGTTGCCGGCCTGGACTATTGGCGCACCCTCCCGATCAAGCAGCAGCCGACCTGGCCCGACGCGGATGCGGTTGCCGCGGCATCTGCCGAACTGTCCACGCAGCCGCCGCTCGTCTTCGCCGGCGAGGTCGACATTCTACGGAACCGGCTCGCCGAGGCCGCCAGCGGCCATGCCTTCCTGCTGCAGGGCGGGGACTGCGCCGAGACCTTCAGCGGCGCCACCGCGGAGCAGATCCGCAACCGGGTCAAGACCGTGCTGCAGATGGCCGTCGTGTTGACGTACGGCGCGTCGATGCCCGTGATCAAGATGGGCCGGATGGCCGGCCAGTTCGCCAAGCCACGCTCCAGCGATTTCGAGACCCGGGGTGGCGTCACCCTGCCGGCTTACCGCGGCGATATCGTCAATGGCTACGATTTCACACCCGAATCGCGCGAGGCCGACCCGGCCCGCCTGGTCAAGGGCTACCACACCGCCGCCTCCACCCTCAACCTGATCCGTGCCTTCACGCAGGGCGGTTTCGCCGACCTGCGCCAGGTGCACAGCTGGAACCAGGGCTTCGCCGCCAACCCGGCCAACCAGCGCTACGAGAAGGTGGCCAAGGAGATCGACCGCGCGATCAAGTTCATGATCGCGTGCGGCGCCGACTTTGAAGCCATGCGTCGGACGGAGTTCTACACCAGCCACGAGGGTCTGCTGATGGACTACGAGCGTCCGATGACCCGGATCGATTCCCGCACGGGCACGCCGTACAACACGTCCGCGCACTTCATCTGGATCGGGGAGCGCACCCGTGACCTTGATGGTGCGCACGTCGACTTCCTCTCCCGGGTGCGCAACCCGATCGGGGTCAAGCTTGGCCCGAGCACGTCAACCGACGACATGCTGCGCCTGGTCGACAAGCTCGACCCGAACCGCGAACCCGGTCGTCTCACGTTCATCACCCGGATGGGTGCGGGCAAGGTGCGCAGCGCCCTGCCGCCGCTGCTGGAGGCGATCAAGGCCAGTGAGGCCAAGCCGCTCTGGGTCACCGACCCGATGCACGGCAACGGTGTGACCACGCCCACCGGGTACAAGACCCGTCGTTTCGACGACGTCGTCGACGAGGTGCGCGGCTTCTTCGAGGCGCACCGCAGCGTCGGCACACACCCGGGCGGCGTTCACGTCGAACTTACCGGCGACGACGTCACGGAGTGCCTGGGTGGTTCCGAGCACATCGACGAGGCCGCGCTGGCGACCCGCTACGAGTCGCTCTGCGACCCGCGCCTGAATCACATGCAGTCGCTCGAGCTCGCCTTCCTGGTTGCCGAGGAGCTTGCCGCTCGCTAACCCGTCCCCGCGGCCCCGGGTGCCCGCTCCGGCATGGGAACCGCCGGGTACGGCCGGCCCGGCCGTGACGGCTGTCTAGCCGAATGGGTTCGTCGGCTTGAGGGTGATGGTGCTGTTCTTGGGCGCGTCGGCGCCGGCTTCGGGATTCGTCGATGCGACGCTCAGGAGCGGTGCGATGGCATCCGCGCCGAGATTGTAGCTCAGCTTGAATCCCAGGTCGGTGAGCACCTGCTTGCCCTCGTTCCACGGGAGGCCGACGATGTTGGGCACCGTGACGGGTTCCGGGCCGAGGGAGGTGGTGAGAGCATAGGTGTCGCCGGTGCGCACGGAACCCTCGTTCACGGGGGCCGCGCTGACGACGTCTCCCTCGGCGATCGTCTCACTGTAGACCTCGTCGCCGGGGGTGACGAGCAGCCCCTTCTCCGCCAGGATCGCGGTGGCGTCCTTGACGGATTCGCCGGACACGTCCGGTACGGGGCCGAGTGAGAGAACCAGATTGACGTTCATGCCCACGAAGTAGTCCCCACCCTGGGAGACGTCCCCGGCGTCGGTTTCGCGGCTCGCGGAGATGACCAGGCCCGATTCCACCGTGTCGTCGAAGAGGGAATCGGTCGCCCCGATGCCTGCCTTCAGCTCCGTGACGGCGGAGGTCGCAGCATCGGCCGTCAATCCCGCCAGCACGGGCAGAACGATCGGCTGCGGGCCCTGGGATACACGCAGCGTCACCGTGCTGCCCTTCGCCACGCGGGTGCCTGAATCCGGGTTGGTGCTGGAGACGAGGCCGGCGGGGATGGTGCCGCTGAACTCGGTGCCGAGCGCCGCCTCCAGCCCGAGCCCGGTGAGCTGGGCGGTCGCGTCGTCGGGGGACACCGAGACGAGGGCGGGAATCGGGACCTCCGAGCCGGGGCCGTTGCCGAAGAACCAGCCGGTTCCGCCGGCAAGGGCTGCCAGCATGAGCACCAGCGCGAAGAGCCAGAAGCCGCGGAACTTGCGTGTGCGGGCCTTGTCGGCCAGGAGAATGGTGGTGGCGGGTGCCGAGGCAGAAGCCGCCGTGGCCACGCCGGCCACCGCCGGGGCGAGCGGGGCACCGCCGAGGATCTGGGTGTCCGCGTCGGCCACCGCTGCGGTCACGCCGCCGGGCAGCACCATGGTCGCGGATTGTCCGGTCGCCGGGGGAGCCGGGCGCACGAGCTTGTCGAGGTCGAGCAGCTGATCGAGCATGACACGTGCGTCCCGGGGGCGCTGCTCCGGGTCGCGGGCGGTGGCCCAGAGCACCAGTTCGTCGAGCTCGTGCGGAATCGCGGGTATCCGCGCGCTTGGCATGGGCACGGTGTCGTTCGCGTGCTGGTAGGCGATCTGCATGGGCGCTTCGCCGACATAGGGCTGCTCGCCGGTAAGCATCTCGTAGGTCATGATGCCGAGCGCGTAGATGTCGCTGCGGGCATCCGCGATGCCCCGCGTGACGAGTTCGGGGGAGAGGTAGGCGATCGTGCCGAGCAGGGCCTGCCCGGTGGCCGTGTTGTTGTTGACGGCCCGGGCGAGTCCGAAGTCGCCGATCTTGATGCGGCCGTCGTCGGCCAGGAGAACGTTCTCCGGCTTGAGATCGCGATGCACGATTCCCGCTTTGTGCGCGGCGGCGAGGCCCGAGAGCACCGCCTCGAGGATGTCCATCGTCTGCTCACTGGTGAGCCGGCCGTAGTCCTTGAGCAGGTCGCGCAGAGTGATGCCGGGCAGGTATTCCATGACCAGATAGGCCATATCGGCATCCTGGCCCTGGTCGTAGACGTTGACCACGTTCGGGTGCGCGAGCCGGGCGGCCGAGCGGGCCTCCTGCACGAACCGGGCCTTGAACGTGTTGTCGTCGGCGAGGTGCCCGTGCATGATCTTGATGGCGACCCGGCGTTCGAGGCGCAGGTCGGTCGCGAGGTACACGGTGGCCATGCCACCGCGGGCGATCCGGGAGCGCACCTGATAGCGGCCGTCTATCAAACGGCCGACCATGGGATCGGCAGGGGTATCGCTCACTAGTCGAGTCTAGGGATTGCGAAGCCGTTCCTTGTGCCGGAACACTCGCAAGTCAGGGTTTTCAAGCCTGAGCGGATGCGAGCTGCAGGTCAGCCGAGATCGGCCAGCCAGGCCCGGGCCGATGTTTCCCACTTCGCGTAGTGGTTCGGGTGAGCCGAGATCTGCACGGTCTGCGCGGCCTCGGTCACGGTCATCGACTCCCAGCCGGGGATGTCGAGCAGTCCGCGCGTGATGCCGGGGTTGGGGTTCACGGGGCCGCCGAAGAAGGCGAGGCTGGCCCGCTCCGGGTCGAGCACCTGCTCGGGGGTTCCCCAGCCGAAACTGGGGCGTTGCTGGAAGAGGCCGAGGGAGTCGCGGTCGCCGTACTGCACGTTGCGCAGCCCGGATTCCTGGGCCGCGGCGGCCAGGGCGATCACGATTGCGGAGTCGCCGGCACCCGCGCGGCGACCGCTCGCGATGATGATTTCGGCGTGCCGGCGCATGTCCTCGCTGAGCGGCGTGACCTCGCCGGGCGCTGCAGACGGCGCAGGGGCGGCCTCCTCGATGAGGATCGCCGATTCCATCGCCGGCGCCGCGGGAACGGAGCCGGACGGGATCGACAGGACCTGGCCGGGGTAGATGATGCTGGACCAGCCGAGGCCGTTGGCGTCGAGCACGGATTGCACCGAGACACCCGCCGCGGCCGCGAGGGCTCCGATGGTCTCGCCGGCGGAGATCGTGTGCGTGCCGGAAGCATTCAGCGGGGCGACGGCTGCGGCCGGCGCGGCCGAGACCGGCGCGGCACCGTCGCCCGGCGGCAGCACCACGGCCTGCCCGGGGAAGATGATGCTGCCCGCGTCGAGCCCGTTCACGCGGAGCAGGGCCTCGAGGGAGAGCCCGTGCGCGGCGGCAACGCCGGAAAGCGTGTCCCCGCTCTGGATCAGGTACCGCGAGATCTCGGCGGCGACGGGCGCCGGAGCCGGAGTGGACGGCTGTGCCAGACCGGCCAGGGTCAGCATCTGGCCCGGGAAGATCACCGCGGACCAGCCAAGGCCGTTGAGGGCGAGCACGGATGCGGTGGAGAGACCGAATCGTCCGGCCACGTTGCTCACGGTGTCGCCTTCGACGACCTGGTACTGGGTCGGCGCCGCGACGGCGGCGATACTCTGCCGACCTGCGTCGGCGGGCACCGCGGTCGGCAGGATGCTCTTGCTCTTGAGCGGCTTCTTCGCGATGGTGGCGGCATCCGCCGGCGACGCCAGGTTCAGGCTGATCGCGATCGTGCTGATCAGCACGAGCGGGACGGTGACCAGGACGCCCAGACCCCGTCGTTCGGTGGCATGCCGGTGGCGGCCCGCCCCGGGCGTCGAAGAATTCACGTTGCTGGTGCTGCTGGCTGGACTGTTCCTGCTGGCTGGTGCCGACATTCCGCTCCCGTCGATTGCGTGCGACAGCGTTGCTGGCACAGTATTGCCCAGTCAATCAGGTTGGCCCCCATTCTGGGCATCAACACGCGCGTTTGCGCCATGAGAGTTTGTCCGCCCTGTCGAATCATGGGAGGCTTGACGAGTGACCGAATCGTTCTCAGATCAAGAGTGGCTGTCCATCGCCGACCTCGTCCGGGTGCTCGGCGTCAGCCAGAGCCGCGTGCGTCAGCTGATCGACGACAAGCAGCTGCTCGCCATGCGCCGTGACAACGGCCCCTTGCAGGTTCCCGCCGCGTTCCTCAGGGACGGCGCCCCGCTGCCTGAGCTGCGCGGCACGCTGATCGTGCTCTCCGACGACGGCTTCAGTGACGAGCAGGCGATGCGCTGGCTCCTTGAGGTCGACGGCAGTCTCGGCGTTCCCCCGGTCCAGGCACTGCTTGCCGGCCGTAAGGCCGAAGTGCGCCGGGTCGCCCAGGCGCTCGCCTGACTTTTCGGCGCTCCTAGAACGCGCGGCGGGTCACCGTCTCGGCCAGCTCCTTCAGCCGCGTCGTGACCGCGCCGCTGATCGGTGATCCCTTGAGAGCTGCGAGGGCCTCGGCGACGTTCGAGTCGATGAGCGCCTCGATCCGCTCGACGGCGCCGCTGTCGACGATGGCGCGCTGCAACATCCCGATCTGTGCTTCCGTCAGCAGCGGGTCACCGAGGAGCGCGTCCAGGTTCTCGCGGGCCGTGTCCGTCAGGTTCTCGCGCGCCAGAGCGACCAGTACAGTGCGTTTGCCCTCGCGGAGGTCGTCGCCGCTCGGTTTGCCGGTGACGGAGGCGTCGCCGAACACCCCGAGCAGGTCGTCCCGAAGTTGGAATGCGATGCCGAGCGGCAGTCCGAAGGCGCGCAGGGCGTCGAGGTGGTCCGGGCCGGCGCCGGCCAGGGCTGCGCCGATCACGAGCGGCGCTTGCACGCTGTACTTGGCCGACTTGAAGACGATGACCCGCAGCGCCCGGTCGAAGAGTTCCGATTCGGGCTGGGTGAACCAGGCGCGTTCTTCGAAGATGTCGAGGTACTGGCCCACGGTGACCTCGGTGCGCATCCGGTTGAATTCTATCCGTGCCCGGACCGCGACCGACGCGTCGGTGGCTGCCGCGAGCCCCTCGTCGAGCAGCTCATCGCTCCAGCCCAGCAGGAGGTCGCCGAGAAGGATTCCGGCGGCCCGGCCGAACGCGACCTGGCTGCCTGCCCATCCGCTTTGGCCGTGCATGCCCTCGAAGAGTTTGTGGGCGGAGGCCGCGCCGCGCCGGGTATCCGAATTATCGATGATGTCGTCGTGGACGAGTGCTGCCGCATGGAAGATTTCCAGGGCCGCCGCCGCGGAGATGACCGGCACCAGCGCGGTCAGGGCGTGGTCGGAATCCCTGTTCGCACCAGTGGATCCGCCTGTGCCGACGCTCTGCCAGCCCCAGTAGCAGAACAGCGCCCGGAAGCGTTTGCCACCGCTGAGAAACTGCCGTGAGAACTCCACCAGCGGCGTGAGATCGGGGCTGATGGTTGTCACAATTGGTAAACGAGTTTCGAGGAATTCGTCGATGCGAGAATGAACCAGATCGATCAGATGATTGCTTTGCGCCACTTGCCTAGCCTAGCCATCACGGCGGGGTTAGACTCGGTGAAGCACAGCGCGATCCTAAATAGGAGGAATGAGATGCCGCTTTCGGAACAAGAGCAGCGACTCCTCGAAGAGATGGAGCGCGGCCTTTACCACAATGACGCCGACTTCGTGGCGACCGTCGGTGGCAGCAACCTCCGGCCCGACTACCGCTCGATTTCCATCGGGGTTCTGGCCGCGGTTGCCGGCATCGGTGCTCTCATCGCCGGCGTGGCCATCCAGCAGCTCTGGCTCGGCGTCCTTGGCTTCATCATCATGTTCGCCGGGGTGTTGTTCGCGACCACGCCCAGCAAGTCCGCCCGGCGGATGTCCGCAGCCGCTCCGCGCTCCCGTCCGAACCAGCAGCAGCGGTCGTCTCAGCGCGGTTTCATGGATCGCATGAACGAACGCTGGGATCGTCGCCAGGACGGCCAGCAGTAACCTCCTCACCACCGCTCGACTGCACTTCCGCTCCACCGCACCTCGCAGAAAGGGCCGATCATCCGATCGGCCCTTTTTTTGTGCCCGAAAACGGCGCGGAATGAATCCCGGCGTTGGATTTCCCTCCACTCTGCTTTTCTCCGTGTTCATGCGGATCAGTAGGGAGAATGTCTCCAATATTTGCGCGTTTATTCTGTTTGGTGGATCGAAGTGGAGTAAAGTGGAGCAAGATCTGGACCGTGACCGGATGAGAGGGGGAGATGAATGTTCTTTGGCACGTACGCCCCCAAGCTCGACGAAAAAGGCCGCATCATCCTTCCCGCAAAATTCCGGGACGAGCTGTCTCCCGGGATCGTCATGACCCGAGGCCAGGAGAACTGCCTCTACGTGTTCACGACCCGGGAGTTCGAGGCGTACTACGCGAAGATCTCCCAGGCGCCGCTCACGGACCAGAGCGGGCGCTCCTTCAGTCGCATGATGTTCTCCGGCGCGAGCGCAGAGCAGCCCGACAAGCAGAACCGGGTGACCATCCCCGCGAACCTGCGCGCCTGGGCCGGGCTCGACCGGGACCTCACCGTGATCGGCGCCGGCAACCGGGTCGAGATCTGGGACACCGCCGCCTGGGACGCGTACCTCTCCGAACAGGAAGAACCATTCGCCAACATCACGGAGGAGGTGATTCCGGGACTCATCTAGCTCCTGACGCCTGACTCCCAGCCGTTCTGCCTGACACACTTCCCCGGTGGCAGAGACGAATGGATGGGGATCAGGAATCAGGAACCACCCGGGACTATGGCCATCAACGACATCCACACCCCAGTTCTGCTCGACCGCTGCGTCGAGCTGCTCGCACCGGCACTGGAACGACCCGGCGCCGTGCTCGTCGACGCCACTCTCGGCATGGGCGGGCACGCCGAGGCGTTCCTGCAGCGATTCCCCGGGCTCGTCCTGGTCGGACTCGACCGGGATCTCGACGCCCTCGCGATCGCCGAGGAGCGGCTGAAGCCGTTCCGCGACCGGGTTCACCTCGTGCACACCGTCTACGACGGTATCCAGGACGCGCTGGCCGGCCTCGGCATCCGCGAGGTGTCCGGCGTGCTCTTCGACCTCGGCGTGTCCTCGCTCCAGCTCGACCGGGTCGAGCGTGGTTTCTCCTATTCCAAGGACGCGCCGCTGGACATGCGCATGGACAACACCAGCGACCTGACGGCCGAGCGCATCGTGGCCACGTACAGCGAGCAGGAGCTGCGCCGGATCTTCCACGAGTACGGCGAGGAGAGGCTGGCGGCACGCTACGCCAAGGCCATCGTCGAGGCCAGGGAGACCACCCCGTTCGTGCGGTCGGCCCAGCTGGTCTCCGTGATCACCGCCGTCACACCGGTCGTCGTTCAGCGCGCCGGACACCCCGCGAAGCGGGTCTTCCAGGCGCTGCGCATCGAGGTCAACCAGGAACTCGCCGTGCTCGAGCGCGCCATTCCCGCAGCGCTCGATTCGGTCGCGGTCGGTGGGCGCATCGTCGTCATGGCCTACCAGTCCCTCGAGGACCGGATCGTGAAGAAGACCCTGGCGAAGGCATCCGGCTCCACCGCCCCTGCCGGATTGCCGATCGAACTTCCCGAACACAAACCACTGTTCAAGCTTGTGATCCGAGGGGCCGAATTGGCCTCGGACGAAGAAAAGGCGAGAAACCCGCGCGCAGCGCCGGTTCGCCTTCGCGCCGCCGAGCGACTGAGGAGAGCCGCATGAGTGACAACCTCGCACGCGCACCACGACCCAATTGGGAGAGCACCGCCGACACCGTTTCGGTGCCGGAGCCTCGCCACATCGAGATCGTCTCGCCGCGCAGCCAGCGTCACGCGCGTCCGAAGATCGTCTACGCCCTCTCGGCCGTCACCGGCGTGGCCGCCATCGTGCTCGCCCAGCTGCTGCTGAGCGTCGGGATCTCCCAGTCCGCCTACGAGGTGTCCCGGCTGCAGGCCAGCCAGGTCGAACTCGGGCGCACGGCGGAGAGCGTCACCGAGGACCTCGTGCGGGTCTCGTCCCCGCAGAGCCTGGCCGCGAACGCGGAAGCACTCGGCATGGTCAGCAACTCCAACCCGGTGTACCTCCGCCTGTCCGACGCCGCCGTTCTCGGCGCGCCCGCCTCCGCCAGCGGAAGCTCGGCCGGTACGGCGAGTCTGGTGCCCAACTCGCTCCTCGCCGGCGTACCTTTGGTCACGGAACTGCCGCAGAACACCGGTCAGGGAGCCAGCCTCGGCGGTTCACCGGCCGAGGTCCCCGCGGCGGTCGCCCCGGTTGCCCCGGCAGCCGAACCCAACGCTCTGCCGACGCCCACGACCCGCTAGCCCGCCCCGGTTCGCCCGTCTCGCGAGGGACGTCCCGCCCGCCTCCCGTTAGTTTCGTTCCCAGAACGCGCCCAACCCGCGGCTCCGGCCGCAGTAAGGAATCGCAGTGGCGAGCAGCTCCCGGTCCAGCAGGCGGCGCAGTGCCGCGACGATCCTGATCCTGTTCGTGTTCGTGGCCGTATTCGTGGTCAGGCTCGTCGACATCCAGGTCGTGCGCGCCGAGACGCTCAGCGCCGACTCGCTGGGCAACCGGTCGGTCGAGCAGCCCGTCTACGGAGCCCGCGGAGACATCGTCGACACGAACGGGGTCGTCCTGGCCGGCACGGTCATGCGGTATGACATCACCCTGTCTCCGCGGAACGCCGCGGAATTCGACCGCACCACCGACGATGGGGCCGTGACCGTGACGGTCGCGCAGGCGGCCGCGGAGGTGGGCGCCCTCACCGGGCAGACCGGCGACGAGATCCTCCAGATCATCTCCGGCTCCCTGGCCGCCGACAAGGACTCCGACTACGCCGTCGTCGTGCGGGCCGTGGACGTCTCGGTGTTCCGGGCTATCGACCAGCTCGACATCCCGTGGATGTACGCCGAGAAGAACCCGGGCCGGGTCTACCCGGACGGCGCCGTGGCCGGCAACCTGGTCGGATTCGTCTCCTCCGGGGGAGAGGCTCAGGCCGGCATCGAGCTCGGGCAGGACGCCTGCCTCGCGAGCACCAACGGCACGGAGACCTATGAGAAGGGAGCGGATGGCGTGCGCCTGCCCCAGAGCACCGTCACCACGGTCCGGGCCAAGGACGGCGGCGACGTCGTCACGACCATCGACTCCGACCTGCAGTGGTTCGTGCAGCAGGCGCTGGCCGAACAGGCCGTCGCCACAGGCGCGGCCTGGGGCAACGTGGTGGTGCAGGAGGTGAAGACCGGGAAGCTCGTCGCGGTCGCCGACTACCCGTCGGTCGACCCCAACAACGTCAACGGCACCCCCGACGCCGAGGACCGCGGCTCCCGGGCCTTCACCGCCCCCTTCGAGCCCGGTTCTACGTACAAGGCGCTGACCACGGCATCCGTTCTCGACGCGGGGGCCGCCACCCCGCTGAGCCGGGTCGTCGCGCCCTACCGGTACCTGCCTCCCAACGGTGCCAACGTGAACGATAGCTCCAACCACGCCGACCTGAACCTCACCCTCACGGGCGTGATGATCGAGTCTTCGAACACGGGCATGTCGAAGTTCGGCGAGTTGATCAGTGACCAGCAGCGCTACGACTATATGAGTAAATTCGGTGTGGGCTCGGCCTCGGAGTCGGGTTTCCTCGCCGAGGAATCCGGCACCCTGCGCCCCTTCGAAGATTGGGACAACCAGACCAAGTACGCGACCATGTTCGGTCAGGGGCTCACCACCACGGCCATCCAGGTCTCCAGCATCTACCAGACCCTGGCCAACAACGGCGTGCGGATGCCCGTGCAGCTGGTCGCAGGCTGCCGCCACGCTGACGGCAGCATGACCGACGTGCCCGAAGCGGTCGGCACCCCGGTCGTGTCGGCCGCCGCCGCCCGGGAGACCGCAGACATCCTCGAGATGGTCTACCAGAAGGCCTGGCTGGCCAAGACGTGGGAGATTCCGGGCTACCGGGTGGGCGCGAAGACCGGGACGGCGCAGATGCCCGATGGTCGGGGTGGGTACACCAAGGGGTACCTGGTGTCGGTCTCCGGCTTCGCTCCGGGCGACGATCCGCAGTATGTCGTTTCGGTCAGCCTCGCCGACCCTGTTAAACTGAACTCTTCCGCGGCATCTGCTCCGATCTTTCAAGAGGTCATGAGTCAGGTGCTGAAGAAGTACCGGGCAGTCCCCTCGGGCGCCACCGCGCCTGCCCTTCCCGGTACCTGGTAAGAAAGCGAGCCCCGTGACCGAATTGGCACCCTCGGCTCTCCGTCCTCAGCATCCGGTCCCCAGATCGTTGTCGGGACTGGTCGATGAATTCGAACTGTATGTGCACGGCGATGTCGATGGCCTCGAGGTCACCGGCGTGAGCCTGAGCTCCCGAACCGTTCAGCCCGGAGACCTCTATGTCGGCGTTCCCGGGCGCGCGAGTCATGGCGCGACCTACGCCGCCGGCGCCCGCGAGTCCGGTGCGGTCGCGATTTTGACCGATGAGGCCGGGGCGGTGCTGGCCGCCGACAGCGGCCTGCCGATCCTGGTGACCCCGGACGCGCGCGCCGCGCTCGGTGCCGTCGCCGCCTGGATCTACCGCACCGACGCCAATCCGGCCACGCTCTTCTCCGTCACCGGCACCAACGGCAAGACCAGCGTGGTCTACCTCCTCTTCGCCCTGCTCAACCAGCTGGGCGTCGTGGCCGGCCTCACTTCGACGGCCGAGCGCCGCATCGGCGACCTCGCCGTGGTGAGCTCGCTGACAACCCCGGAGGCAACCGAGCTGCACGCCCTCCTCTCCCGCATGCGAGAGGCCGAGGTGCGCGCCGTTGCGATCGAGGTGTCCGCCCAGGCGCTGACCCGCCACCGCGTGGACGGGCTCGTCTTCGACGTCGCCGGGTTCACGAATCTGAGTCACGACCACCTCGACGACTACGCGGGCCTCGACGAGTACTTCCAGGCCAAACTCGAGCTGTTCCAGCCCGACCGCTCCCGGCGGGGCGTCATCACGGTCGACTCCGACTGGGGCCGCCGC
This sequence comes from Cryobacterium sp. M23, assembly GCF_002929655.1. NCBI lineage: Bacteria > Bacillati > Actinomycetota > Actinomycetes > Micrococcales > Microbacteriaceae > Cryobacterium > Cryobacterium sp. M23. The sequence goes on along the minus strand of NZ_PJJV01000078.1, from coordinate 31,026 downwards.
ATCGTCGACGAGTGCCGCATCCCCGCCACCACCCTGAGCAGCAACCCGGACGTCGCCGCCGACTGGCACATGTCCATCGTCTCCGAGAGCGCGCTGTACACCGAGTTCCTGCTCGAGGGCCCCGAAGGGCGCCGCCTGCAGACCCGGGTTCCCCTGGTCGGCTGGTTCATGGCCGCCAACGCCGCCCTGGCCATCCTGATGCTGGTCGAATCCGGCTACGACCTCGAGGCGATCGCCCATTCCCTCGATCGTGACGGCGGAATCGACGTCTACATCCCCGGGCGCGCCGAGCGCATCTCCGGGGACACGGGACCGCTCGTCTACATCGACTACGGGCACAGCCCGGACGCGTTCCTGAACACCCTCGCCGCCATCCGTAAGTTCACTCCCGGCCGACTGATCATGGTCTTCGGCGCCGACGGCGACCGCGACACCACGAAACGGGCGGACATGGGGGCGATCGCTGCCCGCGGGGCGGATGTCGTCGTGATCACCGACTTCCACCCTCGGTTCGAGGACCCCGCGGCCATTCGTGCCACTCTGCTCACTGCCGCACGGGAGGCCGTGCCCGGCGGAGAGTTCCATGAGGTGCCCGACCCCCGGACGGCGTTCCGGACGGCGCTGTCCCTAGCGAAAGAAGGCGACGCGATCTTGTATGCGGGACCCGGCCATGAAAATTACCACGAGGTTGCCGGCGTGAAGATTCCGTACTCCGCCCGGGACGATTCCCGCCAGGCGCTGCGCGATGCGGGGTGGCTGTAGATGATCGCCCTGACCCTGGGCCAGATCGCCCTGGCCGTCGACGGCACGCTCCACCTGGACGGAACCTCTCGGAGCATCGACTCCGTGACCGACGGAATGGTGCACACCGACTCGCGCGACACCGTTCCCGGCTCCATCTTCGTGGCCAAGCCCGGTGCGGTGACTGACGGCCACCTCTTCTCCCCGGCCGCCGTCGAACGCGGCGCCACCCTGCTGATCGTCGAACGACACCTTGATCTCCCCGTGGCGCAGATCGTCGTGCCGGACGCCGTGCTCGCCCTCGGCGCCCTCGCCACCGACGTCGTGGCCCGCGTGCGGGAAGCCGGCAACCTCAAGATCGTCGCCGTCACCGGATCCAACGGCAAGACCACGACGAAGAACCTGCTCCGCGCCGTGCTCGAGCGCGTCGGCCCGACCGTCGCGGCCCGCGCATCTTTCAACAACGAGGTCGGCGCGCCGCTGACCATGCTCGAACTGACCCGCGACACCCGTTTCCTGGTGGCGGAGATGGGCGCGAGCGGCGTCGGAGAGATCGCCCGGCTCATCCGGATGGCCCGTCCCGACATCGGGATCGTGCTCAAGGTCGGCCTCGCACACGCCGGCGAATTCGGAGGCATCGAAGCCACGGTCCGCGCGAAGACCGAAATGGTCACCGAGCTGCTGGCGACGGATGTCGCCGTGCTGAATACCGACGACCCGCGCGTCGCCGGTATGGCCGCCTCCACCCGGGCCCGGATCGTCTGGTTCGGCCAGTACGGCGACGAGGGAGTGCGCGCGACCGCGGTGCACGCCTCCGCGTCCGGAACGACGTTCACGCTGCACCTGGCCTCGGGCCAGTCCCGCCCGGTGGCGTTCCAGGTGCTCGGCGAACACCATGTCATGAACGCTCTGGCCGCCGCCGCCGCCGCCGAGATCCTGGGGGTCGCGATCGACGACATCGTCTCCGCCCTCGAATCCGTGCAGACCGCCGAACGTTGGCGCATGCAGGTCATGGGCGGCCGGGACGGGGTGACCGTCATCAACGACGCCTACAACGCCAGCCCGGACTCCATGACGGCGGCGCTCAAGACCCTCGCCCAGATCGGTGTTCCCGGCCGGCGCACCATCGCGGTTCTCGGCGAGATGAGCGAGCTGGGCGAACTGGCTGGTGAGGAACACGACCGCGTCGGGCTGCTCGCCGTGCGCCTCAACATCTCCCAGCTCATCGTGGTCGGGCGCGGCGCCCGGCGCATGCACATCAGCACCATCAACGAGGGATCCTGGGACGGGGAGTCGGCCTTCGTCGAGAATGCCGACGAGGCCTTCGACCTGCTCTGCGCCACGGTGCAACCGGGGGACACCGTGCTGGTGAAATCCTCCAATTCCGCCGGCCTGAGATTTTTGGGCGACCGTCTGGGAGAGTGGTTCTCGTGAGAGCACTTTTGATGGCCGGAGCCTTCTCCCTCGTCTTCACCCTGTCGCTGACGCCGCTGTTCATCCGGCTGTTCAAGAAGCTGGGCTGGGGACAATTCATCCGCGACGACGGCCCGCAGAGCCACCACGCCAAGCGCGGCACGGCCACCATGGGTGGCATCATCATCATCCTCGGCGCCGTGGTCAGCTATTTCTCGGCGATGTGGCTGACCGGGTCCCCGGTCACGGCGTCGCCGCTGCTGGTGCTGTTCATGATGGTGGGCCTCGGCATGGTCGGCTTCGTCGACGACTTCCTGAAAACGCGGAACCAGCGCAGCCTCGGGCTCGGTGGCTGGGCCAAGATCACCGGCCAGGTTCTCGTGGCCGGCACGTTCGCCATCCTGGCCATCCAGTTTCCGAACGCCAACGGCGTCACGCCGGCGTCGACCCAGATCTCGTTCCTGCGAGATCTGCCGCTGGACTTCATGCAATTGGGCAGCATCATCGGCATCTCCCTGTTCGTGCTGTGGATCTGTCTGATCGTGACGGCCACGTCCAACGGCGTCAACGTCACCGACGGCCTCGACGGGCTCGCCACCGGGTCGTCGATCCTGTCGATCGGCGCGTTCATCGTGATCGGCTTCTGGCAGTCCAACCAGGCCCGCTTCGGGGGAGCGGACATCGCCGACCTCTACCGCGCCTACGACGTTCGGGACCCGCTCGACCTGGCCATCGTCTCCGCGGCCATCGTCGGCGGCCTGATCGGCTTCCTCTGGTGGAACACCTCGCCGGCCAAGATCTTCCTGGGCGACACCGGTTCGCTCGGCATCGGCGGCGCCCTCGCCGCCCTGGCCATCCTGAGCCGCACCGAACTGCTGCTCGTGCTGATCGGCGGCCTGTTCGTGATCGAGGCCGGATCGGTGATCGTGCAGCGCGCCTACTTCAAGGTGACCCGCGGCCAGCGCATCTTCCTGATGAGCCCCATCCATCACCACTTCGAGCTCAAGGGCTGGGCCGAGGTCACCGTGGTGGTGCGTTTCTGGATCATCGGCGGGCTGTTCGTGGCCGCCGGCGTCGGCACCTTCTACCTCGAATGGCTGGCCAGCTAGTGGCTGGTCGCCACGCCGATGAGGCCGGGTCCGCTGGGGCTGACGCCGCGCGCCTCGACGGGTTGACCAGCTGGCACTCCGACTGGTCCGGCCTCCGTGTCGCCGTGCTCGGTCTGGGCGTCACCGGCTTCGCAGCCGCCGACACCCTCGTCGAACTGGGCGCGGATGTGCTCGTCGTGGCGGGGGACGCCCCTGCCGACACCATCCGCCTGCTCGACGTGATCGGGGCGGGACTGGTGCGGGCCGCGCCGGGCGTCGTTCCGCATGAACTGACCCGGCACCGGCCGGAGGTTCTGATCGCCTCGCCCGGCTACCACCCCGACCACGCTCTGCTGCTCTGGGCCGCTCGGGCCGGGGTACCGGTCTGGGGAGACATCGAGCTGGCCTGGCGCCTGCGGGACAAGGTCGGGCCCGCGGCCGAGTGGATCCTCGTCACCGGCACCAACGGCAAGACCACCACCGTGCAGCTGACGGCCACCATGCTCGCCGCCGCCGGCCTGCGCGTCGCACCCTGCGGCAACATCGGTGTGCCCGTCCTCGACGCCGTGCGCGACCCGCAGGGCTGGGACGTGCTCGTGGTCGAACTCTCCAGCTACCAGCTTCACCACCTGCCCCGCACCGGTCCCGGCGCCCTCGTGCCGTTCTCCAGCGTCTGCCTCAACATCGCCGACGACCACCTCGACTGGCACGGTTCGGCCGAAGCGTACCGCGATGCGAAAGCCACTGTCTACGCCAATACCCAGGTGGCCTGCGTCTACAACAAGGCGGATGCCGCGACCATCCGCATGGTCGAGGACGCCGACGTGCAGGAGGGTGCCCGGGCCATCGGCTTCGGCCTCGGCGCCCCCGGGCCCAGCGACTTCGGCATCGTCGAGGGCATCCTCTGCGACCGCGCGTTCCACGAGGACCGGTTCGAGACCGCCATCGAGATCACCACCGCGCCGGAACTCCGGGCCCGCGGGCTCAGCGCGCCGCACCTGCTCGCCGACATCCTCGCTGCCAGCGCTCTGGCCCGGTCCTTCGGCGTCGCGCCCGGCGTCATCCACGACGCCCTGGAGGGTTTCCGCCTCGACGCGCACCGGATCGAGATCGTTGCCGAGTTTGCCGGCATCCGCTGGATCGACGACTCGAAGGCCACCAACCCGCATGCGGCGGATGCTTCGCTCACCGCTTTCGAGACCGTCGTCTGGCTGGTCGGCGGCCTGCTCAAGGACGTCGACGTCGATGACCTGGTAGCCCGGCACGTCGGCCGCCTGCGCGGGGCCGTGATCATCGGAGCCGACCGCTCCGTGTTACGGGACGCATTCGCGCGACACGCGCCGGAGCTGCCGGTGTTCGAGATCGACGCCGACGACACTGGTCAGGTGATGCCCGGGGCGGTCCGCCTCGCGGCCGGTCTCGCAGAAACCGGCGACGTCGTGCTGCTGGCCCCGGCCGCGGCGTCTATGGACCAGTTCACCGACTACGCCCAGCGGGGCCGGTTGTTCGCAGAAGCCGTACGGGAGCACCTGGGAGGTGAGGCGGATGAAGACTCCGCCTCGAACCCCGGCGCCTAGGCAGGCCGCGCCCGTCGCCTCCACCCGAATTCATTTCGGCCGGGTGTTCAAGGCCGAGTCCGCGAGCTATTTCCTGCTGCTCGGCACGACCCTGTTCCTCGTCGTGTTCGGCCTGGTCATGGTGCTGTCGTCTTCCTCGGTCGACTCCTACCTGGAGAACACCGGCTTCTTCGGCACCGTCCTGCGCCAGGGGGGATTCGCGCTGATCGGCGTTCCGGTGATGCTGATGATCAGCCACCTGCCGCTGAAGTTCTGGCGGCGTGTGGCCTGGCCGATGCTCATCGTCGCCTGTCTCCTGCAATGCCTGGTCGTGTTCACGCCGCTGGGCGTCGAGGTGGCCGGCAACACCAACTGGCTGTCGGTCGGCGGAGTCCAGTTCCAGCCCTCCGAGGCGATCAAACTCGCCCTCGTCGTCTGGCTGGGCATGATCCTGTCGCAGAAGGAGAAACGGCTCGACGACTGGCGCCACGTGTACATTCCGGTCTTCGGCGTGGGCGGCGGCGCCGTGCTGCTCGTTCTCATCGGCGGTGACCTCGGAACCGTCCTGATCATGGCCGGTATCCTCTTCGGAGCCCTGTTCTTCGCCGGCGTGCGACTGCGCCTCCTGGCAGTGCCTCTCGGCGCCGGGGTCGTGCTCGCGGTTCTGATGGCGTTGACGAGCACGAACCGGATGACCCGCATCCTGAGCTTCATGGGAGCCGGTTGCGAAGAGCTCGACGGCCCCATCTCGGCACCCTGCTGGCAGCCGCTGCACGGCACCTGGGCACTCGCTAACGGCGGGATCTTCGGCGTCGGGCTCGGCAATTCCAAGGCCAAGTGGTCCTGGCTGCCCGCGGCCGACAACGACTACATCTTCGCCATCGTCGGCGAGGAACTCGGACTGATCGGGGCGATCGTCGTCCTATTCATGTTCATCCTGCTGGCCTTCGCGTTCCTGCGCATCATGCGCACCGGCACGAGCCTGCAGGCCCGCGTGTCGACGGCCGCCGTGCTCGTCTGGCTGATCGGCCAGGCCTTCGTCAACATCGGCGTGGTCCTGGGCGTGTTCCCGGTGCTGGGTGTTCCGCTCCCGCTGGTGTCCGCCGGCGGCACCGCCCTGCTCACGACCCTCGGCGCGATCGGCATCGTGCTCTCATTCACCCGGGGCGACCACGCGGAGCCGCCACGATGCGCCGCCATGTCAACCGACACGTCAGGAGCCCGACAGTGACCACCTATCTGCTGGCCGGGGGCGGAACCGCCGGCCACGTGAACCCGTTGCTGGCCGTCGCCGACACCATCATGAGCCGGGAACCGGATGCGACAGTCATCGTTCTCGGCACCAGGGAGGGCCTCGAGGCCCGCCTGGTGCCGGCCCGCGGCTACGAGCTCGTCTTCGTTCCCCGATTGCCTTTCCCACGCCGGCCGAACCGACAGGCCCTCTCCTTTTTGCCACGGCTGAACCGGGCCATTGGCGACGTGGCCGATCTGATCCGGTTCCGCACGGTCGACGTCGTCGTCGGGTTCGGCGGCTACGTATCGACCCCGGCCTACTTCGCGGCACGCCGGGCCGGGGTGCCGATCGTCATCCACGAGGCCAATTTCCGGGCCGGGCTGGCCAACCGGCTCGGCGCCTGGTTCACCCACCACGTCGCGGTGGCCTTTCCCGGCACCCGGATCCGCCACCCGCACGTCGTCGGGATGCCGCTGCGACCCGAGATCGCCGAGCTTGACCGGGCTCAGGCGCGCCCGGAGGCCTTGGCGCTCTTCGGCCTCGACGCCGACCGCCCCACCCTGCTGGTCACCGGCGGATCCCTGGGCGCTCGGCGCCTGAACAACACCATCGCTTCCTCGGCTCCCGGTCTGATCAAGGCCGGCTGGCAGGTGCTGCACATCACCGGTGAGAAGTCGGAGGTGACAGACCCAGGTCTGCACCACTACCGCCTGATCTCCTACTGCGACCGGATGGACCTGGCGCTGTCCGCGGCGGACTTCGCGGTGTCCCGGGCCGGCGCCGGAACCGTGTGCGAACTCAGCGCTCTCGGCATCCCGGCCGTCTACGTGCCGTACCCCGTCGGCAACGGCGAGCAGCGCTTCAACGCGGCGGACGTCGTGCGCGCCGGCGGCGGGATCCTCGTCGACGATGTGGACTTCGTGCCGAACTGGGTGCAGCACGAGCTCGTTCCCGTGCTCACCGACCGGGAGCGCGTGCGCCGGATGGGCGTCGCGGCGGCATCCGTCGGGGGACTCGACGGCTCGGCGCGAATGACCGACTTCATCCACGCCGCCCTCGCCTGATCACAGCGGCTAACGTTGTTCCAGCACCAGAACACCAGCACCGAACGCACACCAGCATTCGTCTCCGACTGAGAAGAGCCAGCAACCGTGATCAAGCCCGACCTGAACCTCACCATTCCCCGTGACCTCGGCACGGTGCATTTTGTGGGCATCGGCGGCTCCGGGATGAGCGGGATCGCACGGCTGTTCCTCGCCGCCGGGCATACCGTGACCGGCTCGGATGTGCGCGAGTCCGACAACGTGCTCGCCCTGCGCGAGCTGGGAGCCCACATCGCGATCGGCCACGCCGCTGAGAATGTCGGCGAAGCCGACAGCCTCGTCGTCACGGGGGCACTCTGGCAGGACAACCCGGAATACGTGCTGGCGAACGAACGCGGTCTCCCCGTGCTGCACCGCTCCCAGGCGCTTGCCTGGCTGATCGAGAAGCACCGCCTCGTCGCCGTCGCGGGCGCCCACGGCAAGACCACCTCGACCGGCATGATCGTGACCGGCCTGCTCGGCCTGGGCACGCATCCCAGCTTCGTCAATGGCGGTGTGATCGAATCGCTCGGCGTGTCGGCCGGCGCGGGCACCGACGACCTCTTCGTGGTCGAAGCCGACGAGTCGGACGGCTCGTTCCTGCTCTACAACACGGCCGTCGCCCTGGTCACCAACGTCGACCCTGACCACCTCGACCACTACGGTTCGCTCGAGGCCTTCGAGGCCGCGTTCGTCGAATTCGCACAGAACGCGACCGAGTTCGTGGTCATCTCCTCCGACGACGCCGGCGCGGTCAGCGTGACGGGCAAGCTCGCCGGCAAACGGGTCATCACCTTCGGCGAGGACGCCGCGGCCGACGTGCGCGTGCACTCGGTCGTCACCGACGGACCGGTGCGTTTCGGCGTGGCCTGGGCCGGAAGCGATTACTTCGCCACCCTCCGAATCCCAGGTCGGCACAACGCCATCAACGCCGCCGGCGCCTTCGCGGTGCTCGTCGGCCTCGGTTTCGCCCCGGAGGCGTCCCTGGCCGCCATCTCGGATTTTGGCGGCACCGAGCGCCGCTTCGAATTGCACGGCACCGTGGGTGGGGTCAGCGTCTACGACGACTACGCCCACCACCCCACCGAGGTGGCCGCGGCGCTGTCCGCCGCCCGCACGGTGGTCGGCGGCGGCCGGATCATCGCCGTGCATCAGCCGCACCTCTACAGCCGCACTCGGCTGTTCGCCCAGGAATTCGCCCAGACGCTTGAGGAGAAGGCGGACCAGACCGTCGTCCTCGGCGTGTACGGCGCCCGGGAAGACCCGGAGCCCGGCGTGACCGGCGCCCTCGTTTCCGAACGGTTCACGGATGCCGGCAAGGTCGTCTACGTGCCCGACTGGCAGGAGGCCGCCGACTACGTCGCCTCGATCGCCCGGGACGGCGACTTCGTCGTCACCCTCGGCTGCGGCGACGTCTACCGGATCGTTCCCCAGCTGCTCGCCTCGCTCACGCAGGCGCGCGGATGACCCGCCGACGATCATGAAGCGGCCCGAGGGCTACGACCGCCCGCCGGCAGGCGCTGAGCGGGCCGCCGGGCCGAAGACGACCGCCGCGAAGAGTGCCGGGGCGAAGCCTGCCGCAGCGAAGACAGCCCGTCCCAAGCCGGGAGGACGCCAGTCGAGCGGTCACAGCGACCACACGAACACCGAGCCGATCACGTTTCCCGCCGCCGACCCGATCGCACCCGTGTCCCGGCTGCGGGCGCCGGACTCTTCCCTTTCGTCCGCGCCCGCACCCACGGAGCCCCGCGACTCTGCACTGACTCCGGCCGGGGCCAGACGCAAGCTCCGGGCCGCCCGTCGTGCCCGCAAACTCTATGAACGGGAGGAGGTGCGCCGCTTCACCTGGCGCTCCCGTCGGCGGCGCAACGTCTGGCTGGCGGCGCTCGGCACCCTGGCCGCGCTCGTCGCCTTCGTGCTCGTCGGCACCTTCTCGCCTCTGATGGCGCTTCACACCATTGAGGTCGTCGGGGCGAACCGGGTGCCCGCCGAGAAGATCCGATCGGCCCTCGACGACCAGTTGGGCACGCCGTTGCCGCTCGTGGACTTCGACGCGGTGAAAAAGGAGCTGTCCGCCTTCACCCTGATCCAGAGCTACGTCACCGAGAGCCGTCCGCCGAACACCCTTGTCGTGCGCGTCGTCGAGCGGGAGCCCGTCGGCGCCCTCGTGACCGAGTCCGGGTTCGACCTGGTCGACGCGGCCGGGGTAGTGATCCAGAGCAGCGCGGAGCGCCCCGCCGGGTACGCCACGATCGATGCGCGGGCCGGGGTCGGCAGTGCCGGCTTCCGGGCGGCGGCTGCCGTGATCGCGGCCCTGCCGGCAGACATCCGTTCCACCCTCGACACCGTCACCGCCGCCACCACGGACGACGTCACCCTCACGCTCGTGGGCGGCGCGCGCGTTGTGTGGGGGAGTGCGGAGAAGTCGGACTTCAAGGCGGTCGTGCTCGCGGCCCTGATCGTGAGCCACCCGGTCGGCAGCGTCGGCGAGTACGACGTGTCCTCCCCGGATAGCGCCGTTCTCCGCTGAGATGTTGGTTGGATCTTCGCGACACGCGGGCGCGCCTCCCCGAGCCTGATCGGCTGGCGCATAACTTTCTAAGCAGGAATTGCATACTCAGCATAACTTTAAACTTCGACAAGAGGTTTAGGGTTCCACCGGAGGCCGGACGTGTCAACAACAAATCAGAACTACCTCGCAGTCATCAAGGTTGTTGGAATCGGTGGCGGCGGTGTCAACGCCGTCAACCGCATGATCGAGCTTGGCCTCCGCGGAGTCGAGTTCATCGCCATCAACACGGATGCCCAGGCGCTGCTGATGAGCGACGCCGACGTCAAACTCGACGTGGGCCGCGATCTCACCCGCGGCCTGGGCGCCGGCGCCGACCCTGAGGTCGGCCGCCGCGCCGCCGAGGATCACGCCGAAGAAATCGAAGAGGCTCTGGCCGGCGCGGACATGGTCTTCGTCACGGCCGGCGAGGGTGGTGGAACGGGCACCGGCGGTGCGCCGGTCGTCGCCCGCATCGCCAAGTCCATCGGCGCGCTCACCATCGGTGTCGTCACCAAACCCTTCGGCTTCGAGGGCAAGCGCCGCCAGGCTCAGGCCGAGGCCGGCGTCGCCTCCCTCAAGAACGAGGTCGACACCCTCATCGTCGTGCCGAACGACCGCCTGCTGGAGATCAGCGACCGCGGAATCAGCATGCTCGAGGCCTTCGCCACGGCTGACCAGGTGCTCCTGGCCGGCGTGCAGGGCATCACCGACCTGATCACCACCCCCGGTCTCATCAACCTCGACTTCGCCGACGTCAAGTCGGTCATGCAGGGTGCCGGCTCCGCGCTGATGGGTATCGGCTCGTCCCGCGGCGCGGACCGAGCCATCAAGGCGGCCGAACTCGCCGTTGCGTCCCCGCTGCTCGAGGCCTCGATCGACGGCGCCCATGGCGTGCTGCTCTCGATCCAGGGTGGCTCCAACCTCGGAATTTTCGAGATCAACGACGCCGCTCGCCTCGTGCAGGAAGCCGTGCACCCGGAAGCCAACATCATCTTCGGTGCCGTCATCGACGACACCCTGGGTGACGAGGTGCGGGTCACCGTCATCGCTGCCGGATTCGACGGCGGTGAGCCCGGTGCCAAGGCGGTCGAGGTGCGCCGCGCAGACCTGGTCGCCGCCGGTGTCGCGGTCGGCGCGGGTGTGGGCACGGCGGGCGCTGCGGCGGCCGGCGCGACCGACTCGGCTCCCTACACGGATGCCGCGGCCTCGTCGGTCTGGTCCGGCGTCGAGCCCGGTGCGGCAGTGGCCGACCCGGCCTTCGAGGAAGACCCGGACGACCTGGACATCCCGGACTTCCTCAAGTAGTGCCGCAGGCAGCGAGAGTGCCGATGGCAACCAGATGAGTGAGTCGGTCAGGCCCGGGGTCGGTGTCCTCGCGGAACGGTTGACCGCCGTTCAGGGTGGGATCGTCGCCGCGGCTGCCGCCGCCGGGCGCGACCCGGCGGAGCTCACGACGATCGTCGTGACCAAGTTCCAGCCCGTCTCGCTCCTCCAGGAACTTGCCGCGCTCGGCGTGCGCAACTTCGGGGAAAGCCGCCACCAGGAAGCCCAGGCCAAGGCCGCCGAGCTCCTCCAGCTCGACCTCGTCTGGCATTTCGTGGGCCAGGTGCAAGGGAAGAAGGCCCGGCAGGTGCGGGCCTACGCCGACGTCATCCACTCCGTGGATCGAGCATCACTGGTCGATGCATTGGCGTCGGAGGATTCCGTCGTCGACTGCTTCGTGCAGGTGAACCTCACGGATGACCCGTCTCGCGGAGGAGTCGCTCCGGGGGAGCTGCCCAAGCTCGTCGAGCACGTGCTCTCCACGGCCGGGCTGCGGCTGATCGGGCTGATGGCGGTGGCCCCGCTCGGTGCCGAACCGCGCCCATCCTTCGCCCGGGTTCGCGAACTGGGCGAGCAGATTCAGCAGTTCGCGCCGAACGCGAAATCCTTGTCCATGGGCATGTCCCAGGACTACGCGGAGGCGATCATCGAAGGGGCGACACACCTTCGAATTGGCACAGCAATCACCGGGAATCGCCCGGTATCCGGTTAATCTGGACAAGAAGAATCACCAACACGGAGGTCGAGATGTCCAACCCGCTCAAGAAAACCATGGTTTACCTGGGTCTGGCAGACGAGGAACTCGAGTACGAGGCGCCCGCTGCTGCGCCCGCATCGACGGCCACTCACTCGACGGCGACCGGCGCTGCGGCATCGAAGTCCGCTGCTCCCCACTCCGCCCCGAATTCCTCGCACGCCGCGTCGTCCGCGTCGTCGTCACACACCGCCGGCGCATCCGCCTCGGCCGGTCGCGCATCGGTGACACCGCTGCGCAAGACCTCCGCTCCGAAGAATGTGGCTGCCTCAGACATGAATGAAATCCTCACCGTCCACCCGCGTCAGTATAAGGACGCTCAGGTGATCGCGGAGTCCTTCCGCGATGGAATCCCGGTCATCATCAACCTGTCTCAGATGAGCGACGCCGATGCGCGCCGCCTGATCGACTTTGCCAGCGGACTGTCCCAGGGTCTGTACGGGAAGATCGAGCGCGTCACGGCGAAGGTCTTCCTGCTTTCCCCGTCCCACGTTGTCGTGTCCGGCGACAATGCCGCGGAGGACTCCGATGCCGAGACGTCCTTCTTCGCGCAGTCGTAGTTACCGCCGTGTTTGCCGTCAGCCTGATCGGTGCGATCGCCTACTACGCCCTCTTGCTCTACTTCTTCGTGATGTGGGGTCGGTTCATCATCGACCTCGTACGCAGTGTCAACCGGTCCTGGCGGCCGCAAGGCCCCCTGCTCGTCGTGATCGAGTTGGCCTATTCCCTGACCGACCCGCCGATCAAGTTCTTCCGCCGGCTCCTGCCGCCGCTTCGGGTCGGCCCGATCGCCTTCGACTTCGGCTGGAGCATCACCATGCTCTGCGTCATCGTCGGCATGTCGATCACCGGGCTCATGCGCTGACCGATACCTCGCGCCCCGGACTGGGCATGTATTCTTGTCCGACGGCGTGCCGGGCTGACGCGGTCCGACTACGCGTCGGACCTTGATAGCGTTGGTTGAACGCAAACACAATGTTCGCAACTCTAGTTTTAAGGGTGGAAAGCCATGGCGCTAACTCCGGAAGATGTAGTCAACAAGCGGTTCCAGTCGACTAAGTTCCGCGAAGGATACGATCAGGACGAGGTCGATGACTTCCTCGACGAGGTCGTCGTTGAACTTCGCCGACTGACTGCGGAGAACGAGGAGCTCAAGGCTCGCGTCAGCTCTGGCGGCGCAGCGGAGGTCGCACCGGCGCCCGAGGCCGTCGCTGAGCCCGTCGTGGCTCCCGCCGTCGTGGCCGCACCGGTTGTCGCCGGGCCCATCGACGAGACCGCCGGCACGACCAACCTTCTCCAGCTGGCTCGTCGCCTGCACGAGGAGCATGTCAAGGAGGGTGCCGAGAAGCGCGATGCACTTATCGCCGAAGGCCACGCCACCGCAGCCCGTCTCGTTGCCGAGGCCGAAGCCAAGCAGCGCGCGCAACTCAGCATCCTCGACCAGGAGCGCTCCGTCCTCGAGACCAAGATCGACGATCTGCGCACCTTCGAGCGCGAGTACCGCCAGAAGCTGAAGAGCTACATCGAGACCCAGCTGCGCGACCTCGACGCCACGTCGCCGGTCGAGTCGAGCAACGCTTCGAAGTCGAGCTTCCAGAGCTTTGGCGCCTAAGGTTCGAACGAAGAAGCGCCCCGGTGCGTTGATCCTCCTGGCCGTCGTAGCCCTGGGGATTTACGCTCTGGATCAGATCAGTAAGTACCTCATCGTCAGCAGACTGACCGAGGGTGACATCGTCCGGGTTCTGGGAGACGTGCTGCAAATGCACTTCGTCCGGAACCCGGGCGCTGCCTTTTCCCTGGCAGCCGGCATGACGTGGATCTTCTCGATCATCGCCGTGGCCGTGGTGGTGCTCATCGTCTGGTTCGCCGGGCGCATCCGCTCTTTGGCCTGGTCTGTCGTCTTCGGGCTCCTGCTCGGCGGCGTGCTCGGCAACCTGACCGACCGGCTGCTGAGGGAGCCGTCCTTCGGCCTCGGTCACGTGATCGACTTCATTTCCACGCCCTGGCTGATCCCCGCCATCTACAACGTGGCGGACATGGCGATCGTGTCGAGCATGATCATCTTCATGTACCTGACCATTCGCGGAATCGGCCTCGACGGTCGCCGCACCGGCGCCTCGGACCCGTCCGAATCCACCCCTACCCAGATAGCATCCTGATTCTCGCCATGGAAACACGCTCCCTTCCTCTTCCGGACGGACTCGCCGGAGTCCGCGTCGACGCCGGCATCGCCAAGCTCTTCGGCTTCTCGCGCAGCTTCGCGGCCGAAGTCTGCGAGGCCGGCGGAGTCACGTTGGACGGGGTCGTGGCCGGTAAATCCGACCGGTTGCACGGCGGTGCGTGGCTGGAGGTGTCCTGGCAGCCCAAGGAGGCCCTGGCGATCGTGCCCATCCCAGTGCCGGATCTCACGATCGTGCATGACGACGAGAGCATCGTGGTCATCAACAAGCCGTCCGGGGTTGCCGCGCATCCGAGTGTGGGCTGGACCGGTCCCACCGTGGTCGGCGCGCTCTCCGCGGCCGGCTACCGCATCGCCACCTCCGGGGCCAGCGAGCGGGCCGGGATCGTGCACCGCCTCGACGTGGGTACCAGCGGTCTGATGGTCGTCGCCAAGTCGGAGACCGCGTACACGGCGCTCAAGCGCGCCTTCCACGACCGCGAGGTCGAGAAGATCTACCACTCCGTCGTTCAGGGCCACCCCGATCCGAGCACGGGCACGATCGACGCGCCGATCGGGCGCCACCCGCGGTCGGACTGGAAGTTCGCGGTCATCGCCGGCGGCAAGGATTCCGTCACGCACTACGAGACGCTCGAGGCCTTCCCCTCGGCGTCACTGGTGGAGGTGCACCTGGAGACGGGGCGCACACATCAGATCCGGGTGCACATGGCCGCCCAGCGACATCCGTGCGTGGGTGACGCCATGTACGGCGCGGATCCCTCGATCACGGCGCGCCTCGGCCTGACCCGCCAGTGGCTGCACGCCAAGCAGCTGGCGTTCCACCACCCGGACACTCGGGAGTGGGTCACCTTCACCACCGACTACCCGGCCGACCTCGCGCACGCCCTCGACGTGCTGCGCGACGCCTGACGCGTAGCGCCCAATTCCAACACCTCGGAGCCGTTTTGTCCTCTCAGAATAAGTCGGGTGGATCGACAGATTCCTTCGTGCACCTGCACGTGCATAGCGAGTACTCGATGCTCGACGGCGCGGCGCGGGTCAAACCGCTGATCAACGCGGCCATCGAGCAGGGAATGCCGGCGGTCGCCATCACCGACCACGGCAACGTGTTCGGTGCGTTCGATTTCTGGCGAACCGCGACCGAGGCCGGCATCAAGCCGATCATCGGCACCGAGGCGTACATCACCCCCGGAACCAACCGGCGGGACAAGACCCGGGTGCGCTGGGGAACCAGCGGTCAGAACCGTGACGACGTCGGTGGCGCCGGTTCGTACACGCACATGACGCTGCTCTCGGAGACTACGGCCGGTATGCACAATCTGTTCCGGCTGTCGTCCAAGGCCAGCCTGGAGGGGTACTACTTCAAGCCCCGGATGGACCGGGAACTGCTCGCCGAGTTCTCGGACGGGCTGATCGGCACGACCGGGTGCGTGGGCGGCGAAGTGCAGACCCGCCTGCGCCTCGGCCAGTACGACGAGGCGAAGAAGGCGGCCGGGGAATTCCAGGACATCTTCGGTAAGGAGAACTTCTTCTGCGAGATCATGGACCACGGCATCGACATCGAGCGCCGCACCATGACCGACCTGCTTAAACTCGCCGGCGAACTCAAACTGCCGCTCGTGGCCAGCAACGACCTGCACTACACCCACGCCCACGACGCGACCGCCCATGCGGCCCTGCTCTGCGTGCAGTCGGCCTCGACCCTCGACGACCCGAACCGCTTCAAGTTCGACTCGAACGAGTTCTACCTGAAGACCGCCGCGCAGATGCGGCATCTCTTCCGCGAGCACCCGGAATCCTGCGACAACACGCTGCTGATCGCCGAACGCTGCCAGGTGGAGTTCAACACTAAGGCCAACTACATGCCCCGGTTCCCCTGCCCGGAGGGGGAGAACGAGGAGAGCTGGTTCGTCAAGGAGAACGAGATCGGGCTGGCCAAGCGCTACCCGAACGGCATCCCGGACGATGTGCGCAAACGAGCCGACTACGAGATCGGCATCATCATCCAGATGGGCTTCCCCGGCTACTTCCTCGTCGTGGCCGACTTCATCATGTGGGCCAGACAGCAGGGCATCCGGGTAGGTCCCGGCCGTGGGTCGGGCGCCGGTTCGATGGTCGCCTACGCCATGGGCATCACCGACCTGGACCCGCTCGTGCACGGGCTGATCTTCGAGCGGTTCCTGAACCCTGACCGCGTCTCCATGCCCGACTTCGACGTGGACTTCGACGAGCGCCGCCGCGGCGAGGTCATCCACTACGTGACCGAGAAGTACGGCGAGGAGCGCGTCGCCCAGATCGTCACCTACGGCACGATCAAGGCCAAGCAGGCCCTCAAGGATGCGTCCCGGGTGCTCGGCTTCCCCTTCGGTATGGGAGACAAGCTCACCAAGGCCATGCCGCCGGCGATCATGGGCAAGGACGTGCCCCTGACCGGCATGTTCGACAAGGACCACGCGCGCTACCGCGAGGCCGCCGATTTCCGCGCCGTGATCGAGTCCGACCCCGAGGCCCGCACCGTCTTCGACACCGCCCTCGGCCTGGAGAACCTCAAGCGTCAGTGGGGCGTGCACGCCGCCGGGGTGATCATGAGCTCCGACCCGCTGATCGACATCATCCCGATCATGAAGCGTGAAGCGGATGGCCAGGTCGTCACCCAATTCGACTACCCGGCCTCTGAGGCCCTCGGCCTGATCAAGATGGACTTCCTGGGATTGCGCAACCTCACCATCATCGACGACACCCTCGACAACATCGCCGTGAACCGCGGGCACCGGCCCGTACTCGAAGAGTTGGGGCTCGAAGATCCGGCCGCCTACGAACTGCTCGCCCGTGGCGATACCCTCGGGGTGTTCCAACTCGACGGCGGGCCCATGCGGTCGCTGCTGCGCCTGATGAAACCCGACAATTTCGAAGACATCTCGGCCGTCATCGCGCTGTACCGGCCCGGCCCCATGGGTGCCAACTCACACACCAACTACGCGCTGCGGAAGACCGGCCAGCAGGAGATCATCCCGATCCACCCGGAGCTCGAGGAGGCGCTGGCCGACGTCATCGGCACCACCTACGGCCTGATCGTGTACCAGGAGCAGGTCATGTCGATCGCGCAGAAGCTGGCCGGGTTCTCCCTCGGCCAGGCCGATCTGCTGCGCCGCGCGATGGGCAAGAAGAAGAAGTCGGAGCTGGACAAGCAGTTCGAGGGCTTCTCCGGCGGCATGGTCGCCAACGGCTACTCCATGGAGGCGGTGAAAACCGTCTGGGACATTTTGCTGCCGTTCTCCGATTACGCATTCAACAAGGCGCACTCGGCCGCCTACGGGGTGCTCTCGTACTGGACCGCGTACCTCAAGGCGAAGTACCCGGCCGAGTACATGGCCGCGCTGCTGACCAGCGTCGGCGACTCCCGCGACAAGCTCGCGCTGTACCTGAACGAGTGCCGCCGGATGGGCATCCAGGTTCTGCCGCCCGACGTGAATGAATCGATCGGGTACTTCGCGGCCGTGGGCACGGACATCCGTTTCGGGCTCGGCGCGGTGCGCAACGTGGGATTCAACGTGGTCGACGCGATCCGCGCCGCCCGCACCGAGAAGGGCGCGTTCGAATCGTTCCACGACTTCCTGCGCAAGGTGCCGATCCCGGTGGCGAACAAGCGCACGGTCGAGTCCTTGATCAAGGCCGGCGCATTCGACTCGCTCGGCGCGACCCGCCGGGCCATGTTCGAGATCCACGAAGCCGCGGTCGAATCCGCCGTCAAGATCAAGCGCGACGAGCAGCACGGCATGGTCGGCTTCGACTTCGACAGCCTCTTCGACGACCCGCAAGAGAGCGAGCAGGTTCCCGACCGTCCCGAATGGAGCAAGAAGGAGAAGCTCGCGCTCGAACGCGACATGCTCGGGCTCTACGTCTCCGACCATCCGCTGGCCGGGCTCGAGCTCCCGCTGGCCAAGCACGCCAGCACGACCATCGTGGACCTGGTGGGATCGGAGCAGACGCAGGATGCCGACACCGTCACCATCGCCGGGCTGATCACCAGCGTGCAGCACCGGATCGCGAAGAAGTCGGGCAACCAATACGGCATCATCCAGGTCGAGGATTTCGGTGGGGAGATCGCCGTGATGTTCATGGGCAAGGCCTATCAGGAGTTCTCGTCCGACCTGGTCAGCGACTCCGTCGTGGTCGTGCGGGGCCGGGTGAGCCTGCGCGACGATGGCATGAACCTGCACGCGTACAGCATTTTCGCGCCCGAACTCGGCTTGGCCTCGGACACCGGCACGCTGACCGTCACGCTGGCGGAATCCCGGGCCACGACCGACACCGTGACGGCGCTGGGCGAAGTCATCACCCGCCACATCGGCAGCTCCGAGGTGCGGATCAAGCTGGTGAAGGGCCATACGGCGCGAGTGTTCGAGCTGCCCCATCATGTGAAGATCAGCGCCGACCTGTTCGGGGAGCTCAAGAGCCTGCTCGGGCCGAACTGCCTGACCTAAAAGAGCGAGACCTAGCCGACCGCTGGTGTCGCCCTCGGCAAGTCAGAGCTGACGGCACGCCGTGGACGCTGTTCCTCACCGGTGACGCGAAGTGCCCGGTGTTGAACCAATTCGACGGAGATTCTCGTGTGAAACCGCTTTCGCGGGGTGGAATGGGGCCGATTCGGCCAGAATCTCC
Organism: Cryobacterium sp. M23; assembly: GCF_002929655.1. Lineage (NCBI taxonomy): Bacteria > Bacillati > Actinomycetota > Actinomycetes > Micrococcales > Microbacteriaceae > Cryobacterium > Cryobacterium sp. M23. The sequence goes on along the minus strand of NZ_PJJV01000078.1, from coordinate 12,443 downwards.
GTCGAATTCGTTCGGGACAGACCTGACTGGCAGCACCGTGAGGTGCGCTGCCGTCAGGCTCTGCCGACGTAGGCCGCGAGGTGCTGGCCGGTGAGGGTGGAGCGGTCGGCGACCAGGTCGGCCGGTGAGCCCTCGAAGACGATCCGGCCGCCGTCGTGACCGGCGCCGGGTCCGAGGTCGATGATCCAGTCGGCATGAGCCATCACGGCCTGGTGATGCTCGACGACGATGACCGACTTGCCGGAGTCCACGATTCGGTCGAGCAGGCCGAGCAGCTGCTCGACGTCGGCGAGGTGGAGTCCGGTGGTCGGCTCGTCGAGCACGTAGACGCCGCCCTGCTCAGCCAGGTGGGTGGCCAGCTTGAGCCGCTGGCGCTCGCCCCCCGAGAGTGTCGTGAGCGGCTGGCCGAGGCTGAGATAGCCGAGCCCAACGTCGGCAAGCCCGCCCAGGATGGCGTGGGCGGCCGACGTGCGCGCCGCACCGGCGCCGAAGAACTCCCGGGCCGCGGTCACCGACATCGCGAGCACCTCACTGATATCGCGGCCGCCGAGGCGGTACTCCAGCACGGATGCCTCGAACCGCTTCCCCGCGCAGACCTCGCAGGTGGTGGCGACGCCCGCCATCATGGCCAGGTCGGTGTAGACGACGCCGGCACCGTTGCAGTTGGGGCAGGCACCCTCGGAGTTGGAGCTGAACAGCGCGGGCTTCACGCCGTTGGCCTTCGCGAAGGCCTTTCGGATCGGGTCGAGCATTCCCGTGTACGTCGCCGGATTGCTTCTGCGGGAACCGCGGATGCCGCCCTGATCGATGGACACCACGCCGGCGCCGGCGGGGATCGACCCGTGCACGAGCGAGCTCTTTCCGGAGCCCGCGACCCCCGTCAGCACGACGAGCACGCCGAGCGGGATATCCACGTCCACATCCTTCAGGTTGTTCTTCGTCGCGCCGCGAATCTCCAGCGTGCCCGTGGGAGTGCGCACCGCGGGCTTGAGTGCCGCGCGATAGTCGAAGTGGCGGCCGGTGAGGGTGCCGCTGGTGCGGAGACCCTCCACGGTGCCCTCGAAGCAGACGGTGCCGCCCGCCGCACCGGCGCCGGGTCCGAGATCGATGACGTGGTCGGCGATCACGATCGTCTCCGGCTTATGCTCCACGACGAGCACCGTGTTGCCCTTGTCCCGCAGCTGCAGCAGCAGTGTGTTCATGCGCTCGATGTCATGGGGATGGAGCCCGATGGTGGGCTCGTCGAAGACGTAGGTGACGTCGGTGAGTGAGGAGCCCAGGTGCCGGATCATCTTGGTGCGCTGGGCCTCCCCGCCTGACAAAGTACCGGCCGGCCGGTCGAGCGACAGGTAACCCAACCCGATCTCCACGAACGAGTCGAGGATCTGGCGCAACGCCTGCGTGAGCGGGGCCACCGACGGCTCACTCTGGCCGCGAACCCACCCGGCCAGGTCGCTGATCTGCCAGGAACAGGCGTCGGCGACGCTCACTCCGGAGATCTTCGACGAGCGAGCCGCCTCGCTGAGGCGGGTGCCGCCGCACTCGGGGCAGGTGGCGAACGTGACCGCACGCTCCACGAACGCGCGGATATGCGGCTGCAAAGCGGCGACATCCTTGGACAGGAACGACTTCTGAATCTGCGGGATGAGGCCCTGATACGTCAGGTTGATCCCGTCGACCTTGATCTTGGTCGGCTCCTTGTAGAGCAGGTCGTCCAGTTCCTTCGTGCTGTACCGATGAATTGGCTTGTCCGGGTCGAACCAGCCGCAGCCGCGGAAGATGCGGCCGTACCAGCCGTCCATGGTGTAGCCCGGGATCGTGAGCGCGCCCTCGTTGAGCGACTTGGAATCGACGTATAGCGCGGAACGATCGATGTCGTTGACGGTGCCCATGCCCTCGCAGCGCGGGCACATGCCGCCGGTGATGCTGAAGCTGCGCCGCTCCTTCACGGTCTTCCCGCCGCGCTCGAGCGTGACCGCCCCGGCCCCACTGATCGAGGCGACGTTGAACGAGAACGCCTGGGGCGATCCGATGTGGGGCTGACCGAGCCGGCTGAAAAGGATGCGCAGCAGCGCGTTGGCGTCGGTGGCGGTCCCGACCGTGGAACGGGAGTTGGCCCTCATTCGCTCCTGGTCGACGATGATGGCCGTGGTCAGACCATCCAACACGTCCACCTCGGGGCGCGCCAGGTCCGGCATGAATCCCTGCACAAACGCACTGTAGGTCTCGTTGATCAGCCGCTGCGACTCGGCGGCGATCGTGCCGAACACCAGTGAGCTCTTGCCCGAGCCGGAAACGCCGGTGAACACCGTCAGCCGCCGCTTCGGGATGTCGAGGCTGACATCCCTGAGGTTGTTCACGCGCGCGCCCCGCACCCGGATCCGGTCGTGGCTGTCGGCCACGTGCGGCGCGGGCATGCTCGTGCTCGCGGCGCTGCTCAGGTCAATGCTCATCGTGTCTCCCTCTGGTGGCCGGGCCGCCCACGTGGTCTCGGTGGTCGTCGCCTGGTCGAGTCAACCAGCTTCAAGGCCGGTTGCTGCGGTTCCGCCGTGGATGATTCCAGTGTCAGTGCGGTCGAGGCTGTGTGCAAGCTCCATAACCGACGACACAGACGGGGGTGGAAGTTCGCGGCGCAGGTTCTGGAGCCGGGCGAGCGTTAGAACGTGCGCCCACGTCCACGGGGTGCGCCGCGAGTGCGAGCCGGGTCCCGAAAGGCTCGTGCGACGGACGCGGAAACCCGCACGCAGGTCGTAGCCTTGAGGGATGAGCACAGGCACTCGGGAACCTCTGTACACCACGGCGATTCTGGCCGGGCGGGCCGTGTTCGGCCTGCTGCGGCTGAAGCCATCCGTGACCGGTCTGAAGAATCTTCCGGACACCGGGGGGGCGGTGCTGGCGATCACCCACTTCGGCTACATGGACTTCGCCCTGGTCGAGTGGATGCTGTGGCACAAGAACCGACGTCACATCCGTTTCATGGCCAAGAAGGGCGCGTTCGACCAGAAGCTCGTGGGCGTGCTGCTGCGCGGCATGCGTCATATCTCGGTCGACATGAAGGCAGGGGCGGAGGCTTACGGCCAAGCCGTGACCGCGCTGCGGGCGGGCGAACTGCTCGGCGTGTTCCCGGAAGGCGGCGTGAACGCCTCCTTCACCGTACGCGAGTTGAAGTCGGGTGCCATCCGGATGGCCGCCGAGGCCGGGGTCCCCGTGATCCCGATCGCGGTCTGGGGCGGGCACCGCGTGCTCACGAAGAACCACAAGCCGGCCCTGCGCGAGGTGTTCGACGTGCCCATCCGCTTCGCCGTCGGCGAGCCGTTCACGGTCGCGGCGGGGGAGGGCACGCAGCCGATGACGCTGGCACTCCACGACACACTGCAGGGTCTCGTCGACAAACTGCAGAAAGCCTATCCGGTGGACGGCGCCGGCCAGTGGTGGCAGCCGCGGCACCTGGGTGGCACCGCGCCCACACCGGAGGAGGCCGCCGTTGCCGAGGCCGAGCGGCGCCGGCGTCGCGACGAGGCCGGCGCAGCCCCGTCCAGAGGCTAGGCAGGGGCGCCGGGCACGCGGTAGGTGCGCTCGTAGTACAGCAGGGCCTCGTCGTTCTCGCCCATGCCGCCTTCCTCGATCTTCACGACCACGACGGCGCTGTTGTGCACCAGTGTGCGTTCGATGATTCGGCCGACCATCCACGAGGTGACGCCCTTCAGCACGGGCAGGCCGTGGGGTCCGGGCTGCCAGTGGTCGCCGACGAAGCGCTGGTTCGCGGGACCCGACATCACCTCGGCGACGGCACGATTGTGCGCCCCGAGGATGTGGATGACGACCCGGTCGCTCTCGGCGATCGCCGGCCAGGTGCTGGCTGACCGGGCCATGTTGAAGGTGGCCAGCGGCGGAACCGACGACAGCGACGCCAGCGAGGTGGCGGTGAATCCCACCGGGGCGCCGTCCGGGCGCAGCGCGGTGATCACCGCGACACCGGCGGCGTGACGCCGGAAGGAATGTTTGAAGGCGGCCAGGTCCAGCGGTGCATTGGGATCTTCGGCCAGCGGTACGGTGGCGGGCTGGGGTACTTCGGTGTCGCTCATGTGACTGAATCAATCTCCTCGCCATTGAGCCTATTCCCGGTGCACGGGAGTTGATGGCTAGGCTGGAACGCGATGATCCAGACTATTGACCTCCGAGGGACCCGGCCCACTCCGGCGGAATTGCTTGCAGCCGTCCCGCGTGCGCTCACCGACGTGACCGCGGCCAGCGACGTCGCAGCCGAATTAATCGACGATGTGCGGGCCAGAGGCGAGGATGCCCTCCGCGACCAGGCGGAACGCCTCGACCGGGTGCGTCCGTCCCATGTGCGGGTTCCCGCGTCCCACGTCACCGAGGCACTGGCCGGGCTCGACCCGACGGTGCGCACGGCCATCGAGGAGACCATCCGTCGCGTGCGCATCGCCAGCGCGGCCCAAGTGCCGCCGCAGGTGACCACCACGATCGCCGACGGCGCCACCATCACGCAGCGCTGGCAGCCGATCAACCGGGTCGGCCTGTACGTTCCCGGCGGCAAGGCCGTCTACCCGTCGAGCGTCGTGATGAACGTGGTTCCGGCTCAGATCGCCGGCGTCTCCTCGATCGCGCTGGCGTCGCCGCCGCAGAGCGACTTCGACGGACGCGTGCACCCCACCATCCTCGCCGTGGCGAGCCTGCTCGGCATCGACGAAATCTACGCCATGGGCGGAGCCGGCGCGGTCGGCGCCTTCGCCTACGGCGTTCCGGGGCTCGGCCTGGACCCGGTGCAGCTCGTCACCGGCCCCGGCAACGTCTATGTGGCCGCCGCCAAGCGGCTCGTGCGCGGGGTGACCGGCATCGACTCCGAGGCCGGCCCTACCGACATTCTGGTCATCGCGGATGAGACCGCCGACCCCCGCATCGTCGCGGCCGACCTGGTCAGCCAGGCCGAGCACGACGAGCTGGCCGCCGCCATGCTGGTCACCGATTCGGCCGAGCTCGCCGACGCCGTCGCTCTGCACCTGGTCGACCTGATGCAGAGCACGACCCACAGCATCCGTGTCACCGCGTCCCTGAACGGGCGCCAGTCGGGGATCGTGCTCGTGGACGACCTCAACGCCGCGGCCGCGTTCAGCAACGCGTTCGGTCCCGAGCACCTCGAGATCCAGACGAGCGACCCGGATGCCGTGCTCGCGCTGATCGAGAACGCCGGCGCCATCTTCCTCGGCCCTCATTCGCCCGTGAGCCTCGGCGACTACGTGGCCGGCTCGAACCACGTGCTGCCGACGGGAGGCCAGGCCCGGTTCTCCTCCGGACTCGGCGCATACACCTTCCTGAGGCCCCAGCAGGTCGTCACGTACAGCCGGGAGGCACTGCGCGAGGTCGCGGACCACATCGCGGCCCTGTCCACGGCGGAGGCGCTGCCCGCGCACGGCGACGCCGTCACGGCCCGTTTCACGACGGCGCTGTAAGCTGGCCACACGATGTTCTGCCCGTTCTGCCGCCACCCGGACTCCCGAGTCATCGACTCGCGCACGAGCGACGACGGACTTTCCATTCGCCGACGTCGACAGTGCCCCGAATGCGGCCGGAGGTTCAGCACCACCGAGACCGCCAGCCTGAACATCGTCAAGCGCAGCGGGGTCGTCGAGCCGTTCAGCCGCGACAAGATCGTGGCCGGCGTGCGCAAGGCCTGCCAAGGTCGTCCGGTAACGGATTCCGACCTGGCCATGCTTGCCCAGCGGGTGGAGGAGACCATCCGGCAGACCGGCGCGTCGCAGGTGAAGGCGAACGAGGTCGGCCTCGCGATCCTGCCGCCGCTGCGCGAACTTGATGAGGTGGCCTATCTCCGCTTCGCGAGTGTCTACCAGGCATTCGATTCGCTCGAGGATTTCGAGACCGCGATCGCCCGGCTGCGCACCGAACACGGCTCCCGCACCGAACACGGCTCCCGCCCCGAGCAGGGCAGCGCCGCGGGCGCCGCACACCCGTCCGAGTCGTAGGCGGCACCGTGTACCCGCTGATCTTCTCGCTGTTCCTGACCCGCCTCGACCCCGAACGAGCCCACCACCTCGCCTTCACCGTGATCCGGGCGCTGCCCGCGTTCGGTGTCGGCCGGGTCGTGCACCGCTTCACGCGCCCGCGTACCGACCTCGGTGTCCAAACCCTGGGTCTGCGATTCCAGTCGCCGTTCGGCGTGGCCGCCGGCTTCGACAAAGACGGTGAAGCCGTGCTCGGGCTCGGCCAGCTCGGGTTCGGGCACGTGGAGGTCGGCACCATCACCGCCGTTCCTCAGCCCGGCAACCCGAAACCGCGCCTGTTCCGCCTGATCCCCGACCGCGCGGTCGTCAACCGGATGGGCTTCAACAACGCCGGTGCCCGCGCCGCCCGGGTGCGCCTCGCGCACGTTCGCTCCGCTGCCGGTCGCCCGGTCCTTGGCATCAACATCGGCAAGAGCCGCGTCACCGCGGTCGAGGACGCCACCGCCGACTACCTGGTCAGCGCCGCGCTGCTCGCGCCCCTGGCCGACTATCTCGTCGTGAACGTCAGCTCGCCCAACACGCCCGGGCTACGCGGACTGCAGGAACTCGACCGGCTCGCCCCGCTGCTTCGGGCGGTCAAGACCGAGGCCGGCGCCACGCCCCTGCTGGTAAAAATCGCCCCCGACCTCGCCGATGCTGAAGTGACCCGAATCTCCGAACTCGTGGTGGAGCTGGGTCTCGACGGCATCATCGCCACGAACACCACGACTTCCCGCGCCGGACTGAAAACGGATGCCGCGACCGTCGAGGCTGCCGGCGCCGGCGGTCTCTCCGGTGCCCCGCTCCAGGCGCGGTCCCTGGCCGTGCTGCGCGTGATCCGGGCCGCTGTGCCCCGCGAGCTGTGCGTGATCTCGGTCGGCGGCGTGGAGACCGCGGAACACGTGGCCGAGCGCCTCGCCGCGGGCGCGACGCTCGTTCAGGGCTACACCGGGTTCCTCTATCGAGGGCCGCTCTGGGCTCGCCAGATCAACCGTGGCCTCGACCGCATCCTCGCCGCAGAACTGTAGAGAACTGAGACAGGCCGTCGAGCCCGCAACACGCCGTCGCGCCTAGATCAGACCGCGGTCCGCGAGCTGCCGGGCCACGGCCGAGCCGTCCGGCCCGTACACCCAGCGGGGATCGCGGGGCGCGGGCGCGGCATCCTTCGCCCGGCGACCGGCCAGAACTGCCTGGCTGGGGGAGAGCTGGCGGATCGCGACGGCCTCGACATTGTCGGGGAAGTCTCGCTGGAACTCGCTGTAGATGGCCTCATCGTGCTGGCCGTCGTCGCCGAACAGGATCCAGCGGATCTCCGGGAATTCCTGGGCCAGACGGCGCAGGTTGGCCCTCTTGTGGTCCTGACCGCTCCGGAACCAGCGGTCGTGGGTCGGACCCCAGTCGGTGAGCAGGAGAGCCCCCGACGGGTACAGGTTGCGGTTCAGGAACCGGGTCAGGGTCGGGGCGACGTTCCAGGCCCCGGTCGACAGGTAGATCATCGGGGCACCCTCGTTGACCGCGGCGAGGCGGTCGAGGAGGACCGCCATGCCCGGCGTGGGAACTCGGGCGTGCTCGTCGAGCACGAAGGTGTTCCAGGCGGCGAGCAGCGGGCGGGGAAGGGTGGTCACCATGACCGTGTCATCGACGTCGGACAGGATCCCGCGGCGTACCGTCGGGGCCACGATGAAGAGCGGGGCCTCGACCGGCGCGGCCGTGTCGTCGGTGTGCAGCCGGGCCATCTGCCAGCCCGGGGTGAGCGTGACCGGAATGACGGTGTCGACCACGCCCCCGCGGTCGGCCTGCACCCGGTGGGAGAAACCGTTGATCTCGATGGTCACCGTCACATCGTTGACCGGAACGCTCGTGAAGCTGTGCCAGCCGCGAATTCCGGCCTCGCGGCGGTCGGCGTGCCAGTGGCGGTGTGCCAGCTTGGAGCCGGGCTTGGCCGGTTTGGCCAGAAGCACCCGGCACAGGATGCGCACCCACTCGGTCGAGCCGTAGCCGGCATAGGGGATGACCGTGGGCAGGTAGCCGCGTTTGCGGGCGTGGCGTTCGCGCTTGAAGTGCAGCCAGTCCTCGATGCGGGCTGCGCGATGCATCATCTTCGCTGGCGTGCCCGTGGGCGGGATTCGAGGATATGTCGGCACGTCCCTAGTCTGGCATGCGCACGACGCTACCCGGCATCGAAGTCGGGTCGCCCGGAGAGCCGAGGGTTATTCCTGCCCAATCGGGCGAGACACGCTGTCACGTCACAACGAGGGGGACATTGCCGCCTAGTATTAGTGACTTAGTCTCAAGGAGGACAAGTGTCACTCAGTGACCTTTTTGGGGGGGATCCTTTTGTGCCGGCCCAGCAGGCCCGCACCGAGCCGATCCAACAGCGCAGCACGGCACGACTGTCCGGTCTGCTCGACGCCGCCGCCGTCGTCGTGGACGAGGTCGGCTTCGACCGCATCACGACCGCGATGGTGGCCGAGCGCGCGGGCGCGTCGATCGGGACCGTGTACCGGTACTACCCCGATCGCGTCGCGGTGCTGCAGGCTCTGCGAGAGCGCGCGGTGCTGCGATTCCGGAGCCGAGTTGCGGAGCAGCTGAAGACGAACGCTCCCCAGGGCTGGTGGCAGGCCGTCGACGTGGCCATCACGGCCTTCGTCGACCTGTACCGCTCTGAGCCGGGGTTTCGCATCATGCATTTCGACGACCGGCAGGGTGTGCCTGTCGTCGAAGACCCCGACACGGGTTACTTCGCCCGCCGGGTGGCCGGCATGCTGGTCGAGGAGTTCGGCCTCGAGGGCGGCGACGAACTGATCTTCCGGCTTGAGGTCGCCGTTGAGATGGGCGACTCGATTCTGTCGCGGGCGTTCCGCTCCGACCCGCAGGGCGATGAGCGGTTCATCGAAGAGTGCCGCGTGGTCACGCATGACTACCTCGCCGGATACTACGGGCCGAGCGTTCGCTAGGAATTCCGCGATCCGGTTGGCTCGCGGCGCCGTGCGATGGTTGGGTGGTGTACGTGCCTCCCGTGTTGTGTCGACTTCGGTCGAGAAATGAGCCATTTCCATGATCGAGTTCCGCTCGGTGAGCAAGCAGTTCCCGGACGGCACACTCGCCGTCGACGATTTTAGCCTGACCCTCCCGTCGCGCCAGACGACGGTGCTCGTCGGCTCCTCCGGCTCGGGCAAGACCACCCTGCTGCGCATGATCAACCGGATGGTCGACCCGAGCAGCGGCACGATCGAGATCGACGGGGCCGACATCGCCCAGCTCGAGCCGGTGCCGCTGCGGCGCGGCATCGGCTATGTGATGCAGAACTCCGGCCTGCTCCCGCACCGCACGGTGATCGACAACGTCGCGACTGTTCCGCTGCTGCGCGGGGTGCCGAGAAAGAAGGCCCGCGCCGAGGCCCTCACCCTGCTCGACACGGTGGGCCTGGACCAGACCCTGGCGGACCGGTACCCCAGCCAGCTCTCCGGCGGGCAGCAGCAGCGGGTCGGGGTGGCGCGCGGCCTCGCGGTCAACCCAAACATTCTGCTGATGGACGAGCCGTTCGGCGCCGTCGACCCGATCGTGAGGGCCGAGCTACAGCAAGAACTGATCCGGCTGCAGAGCGAGCTCGGCAAAACGGTCGTGTTCGTCACCCACGATATCGAGGAGGCGTTCCTCCTCGGTGACCAGGTCGTCATCCTGCGTGACGGCGGACGGATCGCCCAGGTGGGGGCGCCGACCGAGATCCTGGCGAACCCGGCCGACGACTTCGTGGCCAGCTTCGTCGGAGCGGATCGCGGCAAGCGTGCCCTGCATCTGGAACGCCGCGGCGACTCCGACCTGCTGCTCGACAGTGAGGGCCGCCTGGCCGGTGTGCTCGTGGAGCCGGGGCAGACCGCGCACTCCCCGCATCCCCAGGCTCCGCGGTGACCTGGATCTGGTCGAATCTCGACCTGCTGTGGGATCGCACCCTGGACCACCTGATTCTCAGCGTGCCGCCGATCCTTCTCAGCTTTCTGATCGCCGTGCCGCTGGGCTGGCTCGCGAACCGGTACCGTGCCGGCCGCGGCGTGATCCTGACGGCCAGTGGGCTGCTCTACGCCATCCCGTCGCTGCCGCTGTTCTTCGTGATCCCGGCCATCGTCGGCACCAGCCTTCGCTCGCCGCTCAACCTGGTCATCGCCCTGACGATCTACGGCGTCGCGCTGATGGTACGCGTGGTGGCCGACGGGCTGGCATCCGTGGACAAGGATGTACGCCAGTCCGCTGTCGCCGTGGGGTATTCCGGCTGGAGCATCTTCTGGCAGGTTGAGCTGCCGCTGGCCGGGCCGGTGCTCCTGGCCGGCCTGCGGGTCGTGGCCGTCAGCACGGTCAGCCTCGCCACGGTGGGGGCCGTGATCGGCTCGCAGAGCCTCGGCAGCCTGTTCACGGATGGCTTCCAGCGCGGTATCCAGGCCGAAATCATCGCCGGGATCGTGCTGACCGTGGCGCTGGCGCTGCTGCTGGACGGCGCCCTCGTGCTGCTCGGGCGGGTTCTGCTGCCCTGGACCCGCCTGGCGGCGACCGACCGGAGGGCCGTCCGGGTCGCCCGGATCACGGAGGCATCCGCATGAACCTGTTCGTTGACGCGGTGAACTGGATCCTCGACCCGGCCAATTTCGCCGGGCCGGGCGGCATTCCGGCGCGGACGATCGAACACTTGGTGTTCACCCTCGTGACGGTCCTGATGGCCTCCGTGATCGCGATTCCGGTCGGTTTCCTGATCGGGCATACGGGTCGGGGACGCAGCCTCGCTGTAGCCACCGCCGGCGGGCTGCGGGCCATTCCGACCCTCGGCCTGTTGACACTGGTCGCGCTGTGGGTCGGGATTGGGCTCGGTGCGCCGTACGTCGCGCTCACGGTCCTGGCGATCCCGCCGATCCTCGCGGGCGCCTACGCCGGGTTCGAGGCCATTGACCGGTCCGTCATCGACTCCGCCCGGTCGGTCGGGATGTCGGAGAGCCAGATCGTGGGCACGGTCGAGATCCCGTTGGGGTTGCCGCTGCTGATCGCGGGCATCCGTTCGGCCACCCTGCAGGTCGTCGCCACGGCGACCCTGGCTGCCTACGTGGCAGATGTCGGCCTCGGCCGGTTCCTGTTCGCCGGGTTGAAAACCCGCGACTACGCGGAGATGCTGGGCGGGTCACTGCTCGTGATCCTGCTCGCCCTCGTCCTCGAGGGAATATTCACTGCTGTTCAGCGACTTGTCGTTCCCAGAGGCGTCGCGTCCGGACGTCCCCCAGTCGACCGTGCCAGGTCAGCCCGACCTGTCCCGGGGATGGATCCCGCCATCACGAAAGGAACCCACTAATGTTTACAGCTCACAGAGGCCGGCTCGCGGCGGTCGCCGCGGTCGCGGTTGGGGCCGTCGTAGCCCTTGCAGGGTGTGCGTCCGGTGACCCGCTGGACAGCGGAACTAAAGCCGACGAGGGGTCCACCACCCTGGTCGTCGGTTCGCAGGATTACTACTCGAACGAGATCATCGCCGAAATCTACGCCCTGGCGTTGGAGGGGAACGGCTTCACGGTCGACCGCCAGTTCAAGATCGGCCAGCGCGAGGTCTACCTGCCCGAGATCGAATCCGGTGCCATCGACGTCTTCCCCGAGTACAGCGGCAGCCTGCTGCAGGCCCTGAATGCAGATGCCGCCGGCGGCACCGCCGACGAGACCTACGCGCAGCTGCAGGACGAGCTGCCCGAGGGGCTGAGCGTGCTCGACATGGCCTCGGCCACGGACCAGAACTCCTGGACCGTCACGCAGGCCTTCGCCGACAAGTACAGCCTGACCGACATCGCGTCGCTCGCCGATGTCACCGAGCCGATCACCGTCGGCGGACCGTCCGAACTCCAGACCCGCCCCTACGGACCGACGACCCTGACGGAGAAGTACGGCATTCCCATCGCCGGCTTCACGCCCATTGAGGATGGTGGTGGCCCGCTCACGATCAAGGCTCTCGTCGACAACGACATTCAGATCACGAACGTCTACACGGCCAGCCCGAACATCAAGTCGGACAGCCTCGTCCCCCTCGACGACCCGGACGGCCTGTTCTTCGCGGACAACGTCGTGCCCGTCGTGTCCGACAAGGTCGGCGGGAAGGCCGCCGACGTGCTCAACGCCGTCAGTGCCGCTCTGACCGCCGAGGACCTGGTGGGCCTCAACTCCGAGAGCGTGAACGACCAGCTCTCGGCCGAGAAGATCGCGGCCGCTTGGCTCGAACAGGCGAACCTCTTCTAGGCACCAGCTGACTCAGGCGCTGCCTGACCAATTCGACGGAGATTCTGAGCCTACGGGCCGGTTTTGGAGCAAAACAGGCTCTGGGGCCGAGAATCTCCGTCGAATTCGTTAGGGGCGGGGGCAGGGGCAGAGGTAGGCCCGGGCTGGGGCTGGGGCTGGGGCTGG